>JBPCXM010000001.1:0-3822 GCA_051008535.1 Pseudomonadales bacterium
CTGAGACGGTGCAGCGCTGGCGCCGGTCCGCTCTGCTGCGACTGATCTGGCCAAAAAGGCCCAGAAAAAGACCCGATGGACGACCGCGAATTACCAAGGAAAACCAACGGCTCATTTGCTGGATGAGTCGCGATAATACCCTTTGGGGAGCGCTCCCGTGGCCAAAGGCAAGTTGCCCTCCTCGCTGACAAGTTACCTCAGGCATTACCGAGGTATATCCATATCCGTCAATGGGTGTGTTTTCGAGGTCGCGGTCCACCACTTGTGCAAACACAGTTGATAACATATGCCATCCGATTTGCTCCGGGACCAGGCTGGTGCGCAATGCGTTGTAGTGTCAACCGTTCCCAACATTCCGAGCCCTGTTCACCTGGATCTGAGACCTTGTCGTACATGGCCAGTGGGTTGTCTAGATATTTCAGGAGATAGACCGCTGAGGTCCGCAGCATAGTGGGCACAATGGACGGAATTTCCAACAACGACAGGCACAAATAGGATGTATCTGTGGAATATATGCAGGCCTAAAAATGCAATGAAATAGTATGACAAAAAGTGTGTATGTGTTGTGTATGTGTAGAAATAATGGTAAGCTGAACGTGGTGAATCAACTGGAGGGTTACCGCATGGCGAGAAGTGTCAGAAGACAATACCTGGTCACAGACGAGAACATTGCAAAGCTCGATACACTGGCCGCAACGGAAGGCGTATCGGTCACAGAAATTGTACGGCGAGCCATCGACGCGTACAGCGCGAACGAAGACGATGCGGAATTGGAGCGCCTCGTGACGATGATGTCGGACAGTGTGCGTGACGCGACAAAAGAAGTGCGAGCGGCACGCAAACGGGTACGCAAGGCCAATTTGGATTATGCCAAACGGAAGGCAGAGTAATGGGCGCCACTGACAAATTTTTTTCCGCCGTTAAGGAAGTATTAATACTGTCTAACGAAGTCAAACGCCTCGCCGACGAAGTGAAGGAAATGGAAGCCAATCAACGGGATATTGATCGCCGTGTTGTCAGGCTGGAAACGATGGTAGAAATCGCCCAAACACAGGAGACCAAACGACTGACGTAACCAAAGTGGTTCTGACCGGTGCGCGAACACCGACCAGAACAGACTTTTACAATGTTATTATCTGGAGGCTGCATGAGTTTTTTGACCACACGGGGAAGATTCTTGCGACCACATCTGCCAAGAAATTTTGACGCTATGTATGGAAATACAAAATTTAATTTTTGATTTTGGAGGGGTGTTGGTTGATTGGAATCCAAGGTATTTATTTGGACACCTATTTGAAGAAGAATCGGAAATGGAATATTTCCTTGCGAATATTTGTAATGATGAGTGGAATCTCCAGCAAGATGCAGGGCGCTCTCTAGCCGAGGCCACCGCTATCCTTCAAAAACGATTTCCTGCACATGCATCAATGATCCATCGTTATTATCATCAGTGGGAGGAAATGATTGGTGGCGAAATTTCAGAAAATGTTTGCTTGTTAAGTGCCTTAAGGAAGAAATACCGTCTGTTTGGGCTCACCAACTGGTCTGGAGAGACATTTCCCATTGCACTTAGGAGATTTGCTTTTTTCAAGGAGTTTGAAGGCATTGTGGTTTCAGGAGATGAAAAAATAATTAAGCCAGATGAGAGAATATTTCATTTACTGCTAGACCGTTACCAACTGAATGCAAAGAGCTGTCTATTTATAGACGATAATCTCAAAAACGTTAATGCAGCAAAGGCAATTGGATTCCACACGATTCACTTGTCGTATAGCGTTAGCCTTGAAAATCGATTTAGGCAAATGGGTATTGTCTAGCTTGCTGACAGTTGCATAACTCAAACGATAAAGTACTTGCGTCACTGAGTGTTCGCTGCCGAGAGCATCAAAAACCCGGTGGATGAGTCCATATATGCTCTCCGATCCCAAAACACGATGTTCTCTCCTAAGCGGGTTTGGAATCAAATAGGGGAGGGGAGCTGTGGATACGGTTTTTGGTAGGCACACGCAAAATAGATCGTACTCATCGATAGAGAGTATCTGTAAACGGTCACTTTGCGGAAGGAAAATATCATCGCTATCATGGTCATCGAAGGACATGGTCGGTGCTCAAAAAGGCACCTATGATAACGCGATCCAGTATGCGAAAAGGATGGTCATCCTGCTGCATCTTTTCGGCGGTTTGGGCCAAAAACCCCTAATTCCTTTTAAAATACAACCAATAATACAGGTACCAGAAAATGCACTATAGTCGATACGTTCCTACAGTTTTGATTTGCGCATGTGTGCTGTTTATCAATGGACTACAAGCTCAAGAGAGCCCCACCGGCGTGAATGATGTGGCAACCGATGAAGCCCGCCCCTATACCGTCAGCGAAGAGCGCACACCCTGCGATAATTACGATCCCTTGCGCCGGCCTTTCTTTGGTGACACACACGTCCACACGGCGTATTCGTTTGACGCCCGATCACAAGACACGCGCAATACACCCAGTGATGCCTACAACTTCGCCAAAGGCGGACGAATGGGAATTCAACCCTACGATTCCGAAAATCGCGCCTTGCGTCATATCCAAATAGATCGCCCATTGGACTTCACCGCCGTGACCGATCATTCGGAGTTTCTTGGCGAAGTCCGATTGTGCCAAACCCCAGGCGCGGATGGTTATTGGCATCCTGTTTGTATGGCCTTTAGGTGGGCGCCTGAAATGGTGTTTCTAACCCTTGGTGGCTATGGCCTAAACGCGAAACAACGCTGGGGCTTGTGTGGTGACGGACAGCAAAATTGTTTTGCCACAGCCAATAGCGTTTGGCGCGAGATTCAAGAGGCGGCCGAGCAGGCCTATGATAGAAGCGGTGATTGTCAGTTCACCAGCTTTGTCGGATACGAGTGGACAGCCAGTGTGGGGTCTGGGCAGAACTTACATCACAACGTCGTGTTTCGCAACGACCGCGTGCCGGACCGCGCATTGAGTTGGATTGAGTCACCATCGCAGGTGGATTTATGGGACTATCTTGAAAAAGAGTGTGTGCGTGACAAGCCTGGATGTGATGCTGTGGCCATCCCGCACAATTCAAATCTGAGCGGGGGCTTGATGTTCGAGACAGCACGCGTTGAGAACATTGATGTGCCAACCGAGCCGGCTACCGCAGCGGAAGCCCAGCGTCGCGCACGCTGGACGCCGCTGTTTGAAATGATGCAACACAAAGGCTCGTCCGAGTGCGACAGTCGTTTACCGGTTTGGGCCGAGGATGAGCACTGCGATTTCGAAAAAATGGACTACGATCGTTTTGGTGGCAAAACGAGTACGCCTCCGGGAGGTGCTGTGGTTGGGGTGATTCTCAATAACGTCATGCCCTTGTTCATGGACGACGACGAAGTGCCTGTTACGCAGCCTCCTACAGAATCCAATTTTGTGCGTTACGCGCTGAAAAAAGGCTTGCAGCAGGAAGCCGAGCTAGGTGCAAACGGATTAAAGTATGGATTCATCTCCAGCACTGACACGCACATTGCCGCACCGGGCCTGGCGATGGAGAAGAACCATCCTGGACATGGCGGCGCCGGGATGCCAGCGAGTAGTGCAGCATCGGCGGGTTTACCTGACGATCTTGAGTACGGACCTGGAGGCCTTGCGGTTCTTTATGCCGAAGAGAATACTCGCGATTCTCTGTTCGCGGCCATGCAACGCCGAGAAGCCTACGCCACCAGTGGCACTCGGCCGATATTACGATTTTTTGGTGGCTGGGATTTCGCTGACAGCATGTGCAGCAATGAGAATTTAGCAGCTGAAGGTTACGCGAACGGCGTGTCCATGGGCGGGAA
>JBPCXM010000002.1:0-3198 GCA_051008535.1 Pseudomonadales bacterium
GCATGATGTTGACCGACGTTTTGATCATGTCATACGCGGGTATGGTCGCGTCGCCGTAGCTGGGATGCGGTCGCCGCTGATACGGCAATCCGAACACCGCGTCCATCTCGTGGGTTTGCAATGGTATCGGCGGCAGGTTTACCCATATCTCCCGCGTGCCGTGCTTTTGTATTAGCGCTCGGGCGTTGTGCGGGTTGCTTTCCTGATGTAAAACGCGCGAGGCGTGAGCGTAAAGTGCGGAATCGTTGTGGACTTTTTCAAACGACGGCAAGCGAATATACGTGGTAGCGGCGGCTTCAGGATTCTTGCCCAACACTTTAGTCGCCAACGGCATGGGAATGATACGTACGGCTTGCACATCGTCACCAGCCGACACTTGCCGTGAAGTGGATTTACCACTTTCGCAGCTGGTTTCTGCGTTGCCATAGTTGTAGGGGTTGGGAAGTTTGTCGATTTGGTTTGGCCAATCGATGCGGGTGGAATCGATTTCGTTCCAGCCGGCCGGCGGCTCGCTGCGGATAATCGTCGTACCGCGAATATCGGTCAGCTCTTTGATATCGCGACCCAGCGACAACTGATGCGCCACCTCCGCGATGGCGCGCTCGGCATTGCCATAGAGCAGGAGGTCAGCAGTCGCGTCGATGAGCACCGATCGTCGCACTTCGTCGCTCCAGTAATCATATTGCGCAATACGCCGCAGGCTGGCTTCGATGCCACCAATCACAACGGGCACATCGCTATAGGCTTGTTTGCACCGTTGGCTATACACAATGACCGCGCGGTCGGGCCGTTTGCCACCGGCACCGTGCGGAGTATAGGCGTCATCGTGACGCATGCGCAGGTCGGCGGTGTAGCGGTTGATCAGCGAGTCCATATTGCCGGCAGTCACGCCGTAAAATAGGTTGGGCTTGCCGAGTGCTGTGAAAACCTCGGCATTGCGCCATTCGGGCTGCGCGATAATACCGACGCGAAAGCCCTGCGATTCCAGAAAACGCCCCATCACCGCCATACCAAAACTGGGATGATCAACGTAAGCATCGCCGCTAACGAGGATGATATCGCAGCTATCCCAACCCAGCGTGTCCATTTCCGCGCGCGACATCGGCAAAAAAGGCGCCGTGTCAAAACACTCGGCCCAATATTTGGGGTAGCCAAACAGCTCAGGCGCAGTCGCGGGTTTGAGTGCGGATTTCAGTTTGGTGGCCAGCATAGCTTAGGTTTTTAAAAGATGGGCAAACAGCGGAGCATTTAAACACAAATTGGCCGCTGCTTTCAGGCTGAAAATTTTGCTGTTTGTTGTTATCGCATTGGTTGGCATTGTCGGAGCATTTGTATTCACTACTTACTACACGGGCGTTAGGCTCAAGTGCTGGATTACTGCTTGTTGTAGTCTGTTTCAACAACTTGTTTCAGTTTGGCCAAACCTTTTTCATAGTCTGTTCCTACCCAGCTATCCATCATCAGGCCAAAATAACGGCCCATCAAATTCCAGCCGTGCTCGGTGTCAAAAGCCCAGGTGAAATGGGTGCCCTCACCCTCCGGCTTAAGGGCATAAATCGCGTCGGCCACACCCATATCGCCAAAGTCCAGAAAGACCTTCACTAACTCATTCGCTTGCGACTGCATGATTTCCTGCGATCCGCTGCCAACATTCTTGTGATCGCTTTGCCAGGTCATCTTCGCACCCACGCCCTGGTCTGGACCGCTAAAGGAATATTTGGTGTTGGGATCAATCGGGTGCCAGGGCGACCATTGATTGAAATTCTTAATGTTATTAGCGAAAGTGAAAACGTGGTCAGGTGGCGCGTCAATAACCACCGAGCGCTCGACATGTGTTGTGTCAGGCAGCACAGCCCCCACTGCTACCAGCACGAGCACCAATGCAATAACAACAAACAGCAAAGTTTTCAGAATTTTCATGGTTCAATTCTCTGCAGTTGTGGAACGAACGGCTAGTGTAGTGAGGGTGCGTGCTGAAACGCAACATTCACTCGCCACATCCCTGTGGCTCACCCTATTGGGCAGCCTGCGGCTGTGCACCAGTTTGCCAGGAGCAAACTGGAACAGCTTTAGCTGGCCTGCGCAGCAGGTAGGCTACATGGAAGTAGCCCATCATTCGGCTCTCTTGCCGATTTGTCTCTATTCGCAGCATTAATGTTCTCGCGTGGCGCGAAAGTGAACATCCGGCCAACGCTCTTCGGTGAGGCTTAGGTTTACCCGGGTTGGCGCGAGATAGCTCAACTGTCCACCGCCATCCACGGCAATATTGTCGTGTAGCTTTTTCTTGAAGTCTTCGAGCATTTTAGCGTCATTGCACTCCACCCACCGCGCCGAATAGACATTGATGTTTTCATAAATACAGTCGACGCCGTATTCGTCCTTCAGGCGATATGCAACGACTTCAAACTGCAACACGCCGACCGCGCCGACGATCAAATCGTTATTTCTTACCGGCATAAAGACTTGTACCGAGCCTTCTTCTGAAAGCTGTTGCAAACCTTTTTGCAGTTGTTTGGTTTTCAGCGGGTCTTTCATACGGATGCGGCGAAATAATTCCGGTGCAAAGTTCGGAATACCGGTGAACTTGAGATCTTCACCGCCGGTAAAAGTATCACCAATTTGAATAGTGCCGTGATTGTGCAGGCCGATAATGTCACCCGCCGTCGCTTCTTCTACGTGGGCGCGCTCGCCCGCCGTGAAGGTCACCGCGTCGGCAATCTTCACGTCTTTGCCCAGGCGTACATGGCGCATCTTCATGCCACGCGTGTACTTTCCCGAACAGATGCGCATAAACGCGATGCGATCCCTATGCTTGGGGTCCATATTCGCCTGGATTTTAAAAACGAAACCGCTGAAATCGCCTTCGCTGGCTTCAATCTCACGTGTGGCTGCGGCACGCCCTTGCGGTGGTGGCGCGTACTCGACAAAACCGTCCAGCATTTCGCGCACGCCGAAATTACCCAACGCCGTGCCGAAGAACACCGGGGTGAGATTGCCGGCGAGGTACTCGTCTACATCGAATTCATGACTGGCACCGCGTAACAACTCGATCTGATCAAGCACATCGTCATACAAATCACCGAGATATTCTTTCGCTTCAGCGCTTGCCAGTCCTTCGATTTGAATATCATCGGGAATGGTTTTGCCCTGGCCTTGCTGATACACGTGAATACTGTCGGTATAAAGATTGTATACACC
>JBPCXM010000003.1:0-8911 GCA_051008535.1 Pseudomonadales bacterium
GCGAAAGTGTTCGCCCTTGCACCTGGGGTTTTAGCAAACTCCAACTCGATCAAAAACTGCTTGGCCTGGGCAAAATTGGCTTCGTCGAAGCGAGTGGTGTGTTCCCTGATGGCACGCCGTTCAACATACCGCATGAGGATGCAGCGCCGCTGCCAGTCGATGTGGCTGAAGCGATTCACGAAGAAGAAGTCTTTCTGGCTCTGCCACTGAGGCGCCCAGGCATTGCAGATATTGACCCAAAAAACGATCCGGACAGCCTGGCGCGTCTGCAGGCCTACGAACTTGAAGTGAACGACAGCAGCACGCTGGGCGGTGGTTCCGCTGCGATACAAACCGGCAATCTGCGCATGCGTATTTTGTTGCAAAACCAGCACCGAGACGAATACGCCTGCCTTGGTGTAGGCCGTGTCACCGAGTTGCGGCAAGACAAACTGGTGGTATTGGACAGCGAATACCTGGCGCCAACGCAAAATTGTCAGGCGCTTCCTGGATTCGCCGGCTTTCTTAAGGAACTGCACGGGCTGCTTCATCACCGGGCCGAAGCGCTGGCGGCACGTATATCGCTATCCGACCGGGGCGGGGCGGCAGAAATCGCAGATTTTCTTCTGTTGCAGGCGGTCAATCGTTACCTGCCATTGATTACACATTTAACTGCCCTTGAAGGCTTACATCCGGAAGCCTTATACCAAAACTTGATTTCAATCGCTGGTGATATTGCTACCTTTACCAGTAATGATCGCCGGGCACCCGAATTTCCGCGCTACGCACACGATGATTTGCAAGCCACATTTCTGCCTGTTTTTTCGGCGCTGCGGCAGTCGCTCAGCATGGTGTTGGAGCAAACAGCCATTTCGATACCGTTGCAGGAAAGAAAATATGGCATTCGGGTGGCGACACTAAACGACCGTTCTTTACTTGACCACGCGCAATTCGTTTTAGCGGTGTCGGCCAGCCTGCCAACGGAAGATTTGCGCAAGCGCTTTCCCGCACAAGTAAAAATCGGTTCGGTTGAAAACATACGCCAGATGGTTAATATGCAATTACCGGGTATTCGAGTGCGCCCCTTGCCGGTGGCGCCACGGCAGATTCCTTACCACACAGGGTTTGTGTAGTTTGAGCTGCAATCTTCCGGCGAATACTGGGAGCAGTTAAAGGCGTCGGGCGGTTTTGCCATGCACGTTGGTGGTGAGTTCCCCGGCTTAAAAATGGAGTTTTGGGCAATCAAGAGTTAACCGCCATGGATTCTGACGACCCATTTGCAAACAGTGGCGGTGGACGTACGGTGTTGCGTCCCACACCAGGAAGACGCGGGGGCGGCACATCGCAGCAAGATCGTTCACCTTTCACTTCCACCACCAATGACCCACCAAACCTGGCCAGACGGGAGTCACCGCAAAAACTGCTGAGTCAGCTTGGTGGTTCGGGTTTGAATCCCATTGTTGACGCTGCCACGGCCTTGCTCATGCTTGCTACGCAGCTGCGTTATGCCGTCACCCATCATGATGTAACCGACCTGCGTGATCAGGTCGTGGCCATGGTGAAGGAATTTGAGCGGCGTCTGCAGGCGAAGCACTGCAGCGCAGAAACAATCGTCACTGCGCGTTATGTGTTGTGCACCTTTGTTGACGAAAATATCGCTAGCACTCCATGGGGTCATGGTGTCTGGACGGCAGAAAGTTTGCTGGCCTTGTTCCATAAAGAAACCTGGGGAGGCGAAAAATTCTACCAAATACTCGACAAGCTGGCGCGCAATGCGGCGGAACACAGGGAACTGCTGGAGCTGATGTATCTGTGCCTCGCCCTGGGTTTCCAGGGTAAATACGGGGTAGACGCACAAGGTCACCGCCGGCTCGCCGAGCTGCAAGACAATTTGTATCGAGCATTGGCCAATTTGAGCCACGAACACGAACGTGATTTGTCGCCGCACTGGCAGGGAGTAATCGACAAGCGTAACGCGCTAGTGAGATACGTTCCATTGTGGGTTATCGCCGTGGTGCTCGCCGTGTTGTTATTTGGGATGTACGGCAGCTTCAGCTATTTATTACGTGAGCGAGTTGAACCCGTTATCGAAAAGATGGACAAAGTAGCCGATTTACAGGAATCCGTAGAGGTTAACGCTGTCGCTATAGCGCTGCCTGCTAGTATCCGCAGAAAATCATGAGAAAGCTCTTTGGCTTCTTTAAAAGCCGGTGGCTGGTATCGATAATAGGCCTTATAGCGGTCGCCTTGCTGATTTGGTACGCCGGCCCGTTAGTCGCCATCGCCGGAAAAGTCCCGCTAGCTGAGGATATCATCCGCATAATTTGCATTTTGGCGGTTGTATTGCTGTGGGCGCTCAACAATCTGCGCATTCAAATGCGGGTCAATCGCGCCAACTCGCAACTCATGGGCGATGCCAGCCTGCAATTGGGAGGGGTTGCCGACTCGCGTGAACAACACCACGGTGAAGCGGAAGTGCTGCGCGAACGCTTTGAGGAAGCGTTGCAAGTGCTAAAAACAACGTCGAAGCAGGGCAAAGTCAACAGCATCTACGACATGCCGTGGTACATCATTATCGGCCCACCGGGCAGCGGCAAAACCACTGCGTTGATGAACTCCGGCCTCAGTTTTCCGCTAGCGGAAAAGTTTGGCAAAGAAGCATTGCGTGGTATCGGTGGAACGCGAAACTGCGATTGGTGGTTCACCAACCAGGCGGTGCTGATCGATACCGCAGGGCGCTACACCACGCAAGACAGCGATTCGGCCCAGGATAGCGCGGCCTGGGAGAGCTTCCTAAGTTTACTGAAAACCCATCGCAAGCGAAAACCTATTAACGGCGTGTTGCTCTCCATTAGCCTGGCCGATCTTCTCACCCAGTCGGAGCACGAGAGAGAACAACATGTTCGTGCGGTACGGCAAAGGTTACAAGAGCTGGACCAATTTCTCGGGGTCAGGTTTCCCGTTTACCTGCTGCTCACCAAATGCGACATGATCGCGGGTTTTAACGAATTCTTTGAAGATTTAGGCGCAGAAGCGCGCGAGCAGGTTTGGGGTTTTACCTTTGCGCTGACTGCTGAACAGGGCGCCGATGCGCAACTTAGTAATTTCGAGCCTGAATTCAATCAGTTGGTCGACAATATCAATGATAGAACGCTGGCACGCATCAATCAGGAACGGGATCCGCAACGTTGCGCGAAAATATTTGGCTTTCCGCAGCAATTGTTGTCCGTTCGGCCACTTATTCGAGATTTGTTGGCCGGCGTTTTCCGCTCCAGTCGGTACGAGGAATCGCCGCTACTCCGCGGTGTTTATTTCACCTGTGGCACGCAGGAAGGCGCGCCCATTGACCGGATTACCAACGCGCTGGCGAATACCTTTGGTTTTAACCAGCAATCGGTGGCAGCTAATGCGACCTATGGCAAGTCCTACTTTCTAAACCGCTTATTAAAAGACGTGATCTTTGAAGAAGCAGAATTGGTGGGTGGTAACCGCAAGCTGGAGCGGCGGCGGCGTTGGGTGCAAGCAGCGGCTTATTCGGTTGCATTTACTACAGCAGGGCTAGCAGCGTTAGCGTGGACCACCAGTTTTACGCGCAATCAATTGGAAATCACCCAGTTTGACGACAGGTTATCCGATTACCAGGAAGCACGCGCGGATACACCCAAGGTAAGTGATGATGTCCACGAAACGGTGGTGCCACTTAACTATCTCAAGAAATTGGAAGGTGTGTATGGAACGTCGGAAGACGGCAATCGTCTATTGATGGGTTTTGGCTTGTACCAGGGCGGCAAGCTGAGCCGCAAGAGTGAAGAGGTTTACCAGCGCGAGTTGTCGAATACGTTCTTGCCTGCAGTAGCAGCGCGCCTCGAAGAACAGATTCCGCAAGCCGCGAATGATTCAGATCTACAGTATGAAACATTAAAAACCTACCTGATGCTTTCGCAAAAAGAATATCTTGACCCAGAACTGGTCAGAGATTGGTTGGAAGTGGACTGGAGCAATGTCTACGCCGACGACGCAAAGTTACAGGGCCAACTGCAGGCTCATCTCAATGCCATGTTGAATATGGGTTTCACTCCCATTACCGCGAATGAAAGATTGGTCAAACAGTCTCGCCAGTCGCTGAAGCGTTACCCTCTCTCGGGCTTACTCTACGGGCGTATGCAGCGTGATTACGAGGCGGAGGGTGAAGAAGCCATAAGCGCTCTGGAGATAGCCGGTACCGCCAGTGAAGGCGTGTTTGTACGTCGCAGTGGGAAGGGGCTAGACCAGGGCTTTTCGAGGTTCTACAGCAATGAAGGTTACTGCGAAACCTTCAAGAAACACTTAAAAACGCTGTCAAAACAGGCATCCGACGAGCAATGGGTGTTGGATGACAAGCGCAGGGAGTTAAGCAAGCCCGAGATTGACCGTTTGCGCAACGACATACAACTGCTCTATTTCAGCGACTATATTCGCGCCTGGGAAGGCATGCTGGCCGATTTGAACGTGAAGAAATTCAGTACAATGAACACGGCCACGGCTACGCTAAATACCCTGTCGTCGCCCATGTCCCCGATTCGCGCAACGCTTGAAAACGTAGCGTTAAATACAAGCATGTCTTGTGGGGGGCTGTTGGAGCAAGCGCAGGAAAAAGTAACGGATAAAGCCAAGAAGAGCCGGTTGGAGAGATTGCTGGGTAAGAAGAAAGAGGGTGCAAAGCAACGGAAAACCATCAAAGACAAGCCGCAAGACGTCGTCAAAAAACACTTTGCCTTGCTGAACGGTCTTAGCGCTGCGCCGAACGGAGGCAGTGCCCGGCTAGACGGACTTATCGATTTACTGTCTGAGCTTTACGGGCAATTTGACGAATTGACAACGGGTTTTTCCGGTGGCGATAAGTCGGTTGTATTGGGTCCGGGTGGCGCCGAACTGTTACGCCGCGTTCGCGTGCGGGCCTCCCGCCAGCCGCAGCCAGTTAAACGCTGGATGGAACAGATTTCGACCAACAGCGGCGGCGTTGCAGTGGGTGGTGCCAAGACTGCAATAAGGAGTGAAATAAACAGTGCATGGGCGGCGCAGGTCCTTCCCGCTTGCCAACGTTCGGTATCGGGCCGGTACCCCGTATACGCTGACAGCGATCAGGAAATGACGCTGGCAGATTTTGGTAAACTTTTTGCTCCTGGGGGCCTATTTGATACGTTTTACCAGACACATCTCGCGAAGTTCGTACAAATTTCCGGTGATCAATGGCGCTGGCGTAGCGATGGTGGCGTGTTGCCAGGTATGTCCAGCAGCGTACTGACTCAATTCAAGCGCGCGGCATTAATCAGAGACAGTTTTTTTGCCGCTGGGGGCAATACGCCAAACATGAGTTTTAGCTTAAAGCCAAGCTATCTCGATGCTAACGTTCGTAGCTTTAAACTGGATATTGATGGCCAGTCTTTCCGCTATCGGCATGGACCAGTCCAGGTTAAACGAGCAGTGTGGCCCGGCCCCAACGGTACAGGTACCGTGCGACTGGAGTTCGAAGATGATAGCGGTGCCCGGCTGGCTTCAACGGTTGAAGGGCCCTGGGCCTGGTTTCGGCTACTAGACGATTCAGATCAAATGCTCATGGCGTCTGATGAACTGCTAGTGAGCTTTGTTTACCGCAATCGCCGATCCACCTGGGAGCTACGTGCCGACAGCGTACTCAATCCGTTCAGCCTCAAAGCACTGCAGCAATTTCGCTGCTTATCCAGTTTGTAGCCGCATGGCAACGACAGCAGGTTTTTACGGCAAATTTCCCGAGCTGGGAGATTTTGTGCAGCAAGACTTGCCGCAAAGTTTTATCGACGCTTGGGATAATTGGCTGCAAGAAGCCATCTCGACCAGTCGTGATCAACTCGATCACGCCTGGCTGGACTATTATTTGACCAGTCCGATTTGGCGTTTCGCGCTCTCGGCCGGCGTCTGTGGGGATTCACCCTGGTCCGGCGTTGTTATGCCTAGTGTTGATAGGGTAGGGCGTTATTTCCCATTGACGATTGCTGCGCCGCTGCCGTTAGACGCCAATCTATGCGCGGTGGCGATGGACGGCGCCAGTTGGTTCGTTACAGCAGAAGAGATTATTTTAAGCGCACTGTCAGAAACGGAGTTCGATAGAGCAGAATTCGAGGCCAGAGTGGCTCAGCTAAGCACACTCATGCCCATGGAAACCCATTTATCCGCGCCTTCGCAACAAGGTTATGGCACCGCGTGGCGACTGCCTCTAGATGAGCACGGCACACCGGATGCGGCGTTGTCGTTGTTGGCGCATCAGGCGATTTCGCAACGCCTGAGTGCGTACACCGTGTGGTGGGGGCAGGGGTCAGAGCATGTGCACCCCAGCATGCTGGTCTGCGATGGCTTGCCGATTGCGGCAGATTTTGCAGCGATGTTGACGGGCAGTTGGGATGCCGGAAGTTGGGAGAATTGGTCACTCGCGGCGCTGGTCGATCAGCCAGACATATCACCGGCTGAGTAGAAAAACAACGTGCCTTGTCGCACTTTGTTATCCAGTTGTGCGGCTACGTGTGAACTGACAACTTAAGCCTTTGAACCGGCCTATTGAATTAAATGTAGATCGTGGTATAACGTGTGAATAATCAACAATAATTGCGCCAGACGATATTTCCGGCGCATAGGAGTCTCCCGATGTCAGGCACATGGAATGGGAACGTTAGGCTGTAATGGCTTCAATAGATATTGAAGATTTACTCCAGGAAGTTACTCCGGAATCTCCTGCCGGCGATAACGTTGAGTACGCGCCGGAGTTCGGTGAACTGACTCGAGCGGCCGAAGGTAAGGCGGAACAAAGCCTTGGTGATAGCACTCGTCCTGCCGAACCGCCGGACTGGAACACCGTTTATTCACTTTCCACAACCCTACTGCAAAAGTCCAAAGACTTGCGCCTGGCCGTTTATATGTGCCGCGCTTGTCTGAATTTACATGGTGTGGCTGGATTTGCCGATGGACTTTCATTTATCGACAAACTGCTAGCGAAATACTGGGATTCATTGCACCCGCAGCTGGATCCTGATGATGGCAATGATCCCACGATTAGAGTCAACACGATCGCTACGCTAATCGATCGAGATGCCACGCTTTCTGCCTTGCAAGTTGCTCCGTTGGTAGCTGTGAAAGGCCTGGGGTCTTTCGGTCTGCGTCATGTATTAATAGCGCAGGGCGAACTATCTCCCGATTCTGATAGTAGCGATGCGGCGCCCGATATGGCCACCGTCAACGCGGCATTTATGGAAGCGCAATCCAATGACCTGTTGGCCGTGGAGCAGTCCGTCAGCATGGCGCTTGCCAGCTTGCAGTCGATTGATGCGCAGTTAATGGAAAAAGTAGGTAGTTCACAGGCGCCTAATTTGGGTCTGCTTGGCGACCTGTTTCGGCAAATTGAAAATACCCTAAAGGACTTTTTGTCGAAGCGAGGAATCGTGCAATTGGCTAAAAGCGATGATGCTGCACCGACATCGAACCCGCAAGCGCAGCCGGTTGAAAAAGTTGCAGGTGAAATCAGGTCGCGACATGATGCGGCGCTAATGATGGACAAAATCAGCGAGTATTTTACCAAAAACGAACCTTCAAGCCCCGTGCCGCTACTCATGCAGCGCGCGAAAAGAGTGGCGACAATGAATTTTCTCGACGTGCTGGAAGACCTGGCCCCGGACGGCCTGGAGCAGGCAAAGAACATTGCGGGTATTGACGGAGCGTAGGCGAACAACAACGCTGTCATTTTTTAAATGACAGAAATCTTAACGAAAAGTGAGTTCACAATAGAGGCGTAGAATCATGGCTAAAGCAAGCAGTCAAAAATTTATTGCACGAAACAGGGCACCACGCGTTCAGATTGAGTACGATGTAGAACTCTATGGTGCGGAAAAAAAGGTGCAGCTGCCGTTTGTAATGGGCGTCATGGCAGACTTATCCGGCAAGCCGGAAGAGGCTTTACCGCCGGTCGCCGAGCGTGATGCGCTGGAGATAGATGTCGACAATTTCGACGATCGTCTGAAGGCGATTAAGCCGCGGGTTGCATTCCAGGTGCCCAACACTTTAACCGGTGAAGGCAATCTCAGCGTTGATCTCAGCTTTGATAG
The DNA here is from genome assembly GCA_051008535.1 of Pseudomonadales bacterium. Lineage (GTDB taxonomy): Bacteria > Pseudomonadota > Gammaproteobacteria > Pseudomonadales > JAUIET01 > JBBKXJ01. The sequence continues at coordinate 8,088 of JBPCXM010000003.1, forward strand.
TATGGATGATTTTTCTCCGGCAGCCGTGGCACGCAAAGTTGACGGCCTCAAACAACTGCTCGAGGCGCGGACCCAATTGTCCAACCTCATCACCTATATGGACGGCAAAACCGGGGCCGAAGAACTCATTGGGAAGATTATGAACGACCCGGCGCTGTTGCAATCGCTTGCCTCAGCTCCCAAGCCAGAAGACGAGGGTGCCGCAGAATAAATCGAAACTGACAACGAGATTAGAGGAAATTTAACATGGCTGATACAGAAACCGAAGCGGCGGATTCCGCAAGCGAGTCAATCGAAGCGGGCGAATTTGAATCACTGCTCAATAAGGAGTTCAAACCCAAATCGGAACGATCTAAAGAAGCTGTTGAGACGGCCGTACAGACGCTGGCCGAGCAGTTGCTGAAAGACACGGCGGTTATTTCGTCGGATGTCATGAGCACCATCCAGGCCATGATCGCCGAAATAGACCACAAACTCACCGAACAAGTTAACCTCATCATGCACACCGAAGACTTCCAGAAGCTGGAAGGCAGCTGGCGCGGCTTGCACTACCTGGTGAACAACACCGAATCGGATGAGATGCTGAAAATCCGGGTCATGAATATTTCCAAAAAGGAAGTGGGTAAAACCCTGAAGAAGTTTAAAGGCACGGCGTGGGACCAAAGCCCCATATTCAAAAAAGTCTACGAGGAAGAATACGGCCAATTCGGTGGGGAACCTTACGGCTGTCTGGTGGGTGATTACTACTTTGATCATAGTCCACAGGACGTAGAGCTATTGGGCGAGATAGCCCAGATTTCGGCAGCGTCGCATTCGCCTTTTAT
>JBPCXM010000004.1:0-8592 GCA_051008535.1 Pseudomonadales bacterium
AGTTTGGCACGGATGAATTCAATCTCGCGGGCCTTGCGGATCAGGTCATTCACCACCTCGCTCTTGCTGGTGTATTCTTCACTATCGACCTGGGCTTTCAGCCATTCGTCATTAGGCGGGGTAAAGGAGATACTTTGTCTTGCCATTGGTCGTCCTTCAAAATAAGCATGGTGCAATAATACACCATATTTGCACCTCTTAACAAGAAAATTTTCCCCACCCATGGCAACCATTGCAAACCATTTAGGCCGTTCTACTCGCACCGGACCTCAATTTGGGAACAGATCACTGTCATGTGCGTCAGGTAACCCAGCAATATGCTTTTGTCGGGTTTGGGGAGATTGTAATACCTGAAACGGATCGGCGTGCGGCGGATGAACTGGTAACGCTGTTCCTTGTTTTCGAGTGTAAAGCTGATTTCCCGGGTACCGCTGAGAAAGTCTCGAACCTGGATGATGGTGTCAATGTTGTCGTCATTCATGATGGTTTTTATCCTTCCATCATGACTGGAGAATCAGCCTAGTTCAGTATCATTCCGTATTAGAAATACGTCGGCAGTTCGGTATCATTTCGTATTGGAAGAGACTTAAGTATGAAATCTAATTTACAGCTGTCTCAGCAAATATTTCGCGCACTCTTGCGTCATTATCGGTACTAACTGCCACTACCCAGGTGTCCGCCTTTTGCATAATTAAATTTAACGAGCGTATGCGTATGTCTTGGTCACTTATTTGGCGCGCAATTCCGGCTAACGCGCCGAGTTTGTCTTGCACATGAATTAAAACACAGTCGTCCGAAATAGCGTTGTATCCTGCTTCGGTCAATACTTTTAGCGCGTAGTCGTATTGATCGACCACCAGTGTCAGTAATGCTCCATCCTGTATTGACTGGCAATTAATGGTGCGTATATCGATTCCTTTGGCGCTTAGCGACTCGATAATGCGGGTCACCAGCCCACCTTGGTCTTCGCTGATAATCGTTATCTGCTTCACTTTAGCGCTCCTTCATCATTTCTTCCGTCGTCTTCTTGTTGCTTGGCGACGCGAAGTTCATTGACGAAACCATCGATCAATTCCTCGCTCACCCCCGGCACGGCTATGATATGCGAAATGCCTTTTGCCGTGGCAAGCTGCCACTTTTCCTGAATTTGTGCCGGTGCTTGCGGAAATACGACGGTTATTGCATCTGTGTTGCGCCAGGCGGGCACGCCAATTTCTTTGAGTTTTTGTTCAGCATGCGCGGCCAACATGAGCGAGCGCTGCGCCCTTTGACGCATGCCATCCACGCCGTAGCGCTTCATCGCATACCACAGCATCAACGGCGCAAAACCACATCGCGAACCACTGATGGTGGTATCCATGGTGCCGATATAGGCGATCGAGCGCGCAATTCTATTGACATGTTTTTCACGGGCAAAAACCAATCCGCAGGGAATCGGTGACCCGATAAATTTATGCCCGCTGATGGCAATGCTGTCGGCGCCGTCGGCAAAGTCAAACTCTGGTGGATTAGCCAGAAAAGGCGCAAACCCACCCGACATCGCGGCATCGGAATGAATATAGCGCTGCGAAATTGCCAGCCCTTCGATGATAGCAATAATTTTTTGAATATCGTCCTTCGCCTCGGTCATGGTAGTGCCAATATTGGCGAAGATGATGGGTGGTGCATCACGATGAATTTTTATCGTTTCATTGAGGTCGTCGTAGTCTATTTCCCCGTTGTCTTGCGAGCGAATCATAATATTGCGCATGTTCAGCACGCTGACGATTTTGTTTACGCTGTAATGCGTATCCTGTGAGAAGTAAACGATACCGTCTGGATAAAGCTCACGCGCGAGATACATGGCATAGAGATTACCTTCGGTACCGCCATTGGTGACATAGCCCCACCATTCATTTGGCGGCGCCCGCAACTGCTCGGCCCAAAAAGACAGCACTTCGCACTCGAACTCCCGCGTGTCGATTTTTGCGGTCGACGCGGCAAAAGGATCGCCAACATTATTGATGGGAAACTGCAGAAAGTCGGATATGGCACTGTAGTCAAAATCTCTTGCCGGAGGATAACCCAAAATATGCTTTACGTTGTAGGCGAGTTCGGCACGAAACTTGTCTAGTCTGTCACGGTCTTGTTTTGTTAGGGACATAGCGCGTTCACCATTCGACCGAAGGTCTCCCCCAGAACTGATAATCCCACCCAGTCGTTGATTCTCTCGTAATAGTGTCCATGGCTCAATCGATATCTATTTCTAGCAATTCAAAAACCCAGTTCACTTAAGGTTGGATGGTCATCAGGTCGGCGACCGAGTGGCCAGAAATACTTCCTGTCAGACTCGGCCATCGGCAAATCGTTAATACTTGCGAAACGACGCATCATGAATCCTTGGTCATTGAATTCCCAGTTCTCATTACCGTAGGAGCGGAACCATTGCCCGGAATCGTCGTGGCATTCGTAGGCGAATCGAACCGCTATTCGATTCCCGTTGTGCGCCCAAAGCTCCTTGATCAGGCGATAGTCGAGCTCCCTGGCCCATTTTCGTGTTAGAAACGCTTTGACCTGTTCGCGACCGACCGGAAACTCGGCCCGATTACGCCACAATGTATCCGGTGTGTAGACCAACGACACTTTCTCAGGATCTCGCGTATTCCACGCATCTTCCGCCATTCGAACTTTCTGAATTGCTGACTCACGGTCGAATGGTGGAACAGGCGGTTTGGTTTCCATGATGCGTTATCCTGTCCGATTCATTGTTGGATTGACATTAGCACGTCAGCGCATGTTACAGCGCCGCCGCTAACTGAGTAAAAGCACGACGCCCTTCGTCCGCTGCTGGCCCCCAGTGTTGTAACCCATCTAACTCTGAGTGGGCAAATGAGATTCTGCCGTAGTTCTGGCGGATGATGTCTCGTGGTGCGGGAGCGTTGGATCTGCCTCCGTAGAACCCCGGATATGGTACAGAGTAAGCATGCCCCCAACGATTCAGCACAATGCCAGCTACGTCGGAGCGAGGTTTAAATCCCGATTTGGCAAAGAGCTTCACCATCTGACTGATAATTTTGCTTTCATATTCGGCGTATGAAGTGCTGAATAATTCCATTCGCCCTCGCAGCGTTTGTTCGCGAATGGGCCGGCCAGGATAGAAAAACGGCGTGTAAAAGGTGAGCACCGCGGGCTGGTCCGGGTCCAGCGCCGGTTTATGTCTGCCGACATGCATGGGGCGGCGAATGTTACAGGTGTAGCCAAATTCATGTTCGCCCCGATCCCAGATGGCGCCGCTGATACCGAGCCGCTCCATGAAACGCCAGTTGGTGAGCGCGACATTGGCCACCAGAAACGCTGCATGCTGGAATTCAGAGTAAGCTTTGCGGTAGTCCTCGGGCAGATCTTTCACGACGTAGCGATTAATCCAACCACCTGTCGCCATAATCACGGCCTTGGCCTTTACGGCGTGATTTTGTCCAGCTTCCCTGTAGAGAACTTCGACGGAGTCCTGCTGGGCATTACTATGTTTGACACTAAACGCAGTGGCATTCAACCGCATGTTCAACGGCTGACCTGGGCGATCCAGAGCTGGAAAATTAATGCGGCCAGTGATGATGCCATCAAAGTTGTTGCTGCCTTCAATGGAATCCGGAATCAAGGTTTTCAGGAAGTATCGCGCATAGCCTGAATTACCCCCCGGGAAGGAGTGCCGCCGCAGTGATTCCGGTGGGACGTCACTTAGTCCTGACATAGGTAATTGGTAGGCCGCATAGGCGGACACAGCATCGCTACCTAAACGCACCGCTGACGCCAGAAACAAATCTGCAGCCTCTGCGCACTCGGCTGGCATCTTTAATACATCTTCTAAAAAACGCTTATAGGACATCTGGTCCAGAAATTTTCTGGCCTGAATTTCACTTTCGAAGCGCTGCGTTTGCCCGGATCGATACCACTCCAATAACGACTTGCGAGATTTTTTAGCGAGCGGTGTATTGTCAAGTTCATGATTCCACATATCTAACGCCCAGGGACTGTCGCTCGTTGCGTTATCGGGAAAGTAGTGGGCGATACTGATACGATCTTGCAAGCCCCGTACAAGATAACCGAAGTTATCGTTGCAAAAGCTTATAGCGGGCCGTGTATCGGGCAAGGGCGCATAGGGTAGATCACGTGGGATGCCCAGTTGTGCATAGTAGCGGGCATCACCACGGGCCTCATCAGGATTTGTGACTTGTTCCGGAACAAAGAACCCGTTGGCGCCTTGGGGTGCGAAGAGTGTGACTCCGTTGACGCTGAATTCATTCTCCTTGGCTTCACCACCGAAGAGGGGATGATTGTCGAGCATCAGGCACTTTTGTCCGGCCTTGTGCTTGCTGGTATATTCAAGTGCGGCGCCCAGGCCAGCCATACCACAGCCAACAATCACCAGGTCATAGCTTTCCGTTGACTGGGCTTTGGCCGGCGCATTTTTGAAATGGCCGTCTCTGATCTGATGCGCCGTGGCAACCAGCTCCGGTGTATTGCCATGGGAAAGCCGATAGTCGCCGACACCGCCATAACCGTACCAGTCTTCACCGGGTGCCGAGAAGGCAGAAACTGGATCGGCAAATGTCGGCATGGCGTTGGCAACCAGCGCACCACCCACACCTATTAGGCTGCCGTTAACAAAATCCCGTCGGCTAATACCGGCAATCGGGGATTTCCAGTCGTTTTTGATGGCCATCATTTATTCCCCCATCTACTGCCGCCAGCTCGAGGCTGCCATACTCGGCTACGTCTGAGTATTCTGATAATCAATGCGTTAATCTCGCAAGAGTGTTGATTAATCAGGATGATAAATATTTTTCACTTCCAGATCGACGAGATCTTCGGCACGTTGCTCATCCGTGGCCAATATATTAGCCGCAACGAGTTTTACGAAGTGCAGGCTGGTGGCTTCCTGCGGCAACACAAAAATACCGCCACTATAGGCCGGGGAAGCGCGGCCTTTCTGCGCTTTTTCGCAAATACCAATATCCTGGCTGTTTACCAGCTGCAGGAAATCCGCGTTGGATTTGAAAAGCTCATCATACTTGCCAGACAAGGCCTCATCGCCGTAGAAAATAAATTCGATGCGCTCGTTCGTTACCCCGGGAGATTGGGGGTCTGCGATAATAACGAAACAGAAATTTGCGATGGGCCCGAAAATCAGGTTGGGGTATATATAGAAGGCTTCATAGCAGGAGCCGTCCTGCAGATCCGGCCTGTGGGGCAGGCCTGCATACTCCTCATTTTCTGCGGCGGAGTACTCGGTGCCGCCCTGGCCGATGTAGGAGTGTCCACCAAGAATCTGATAATGCTTTCGCATCGGATTTACCCGCTCCAGTTCCGGATGCACTGCCGGCACGTGATAGCTTTCCACGAAGTTCTCTACGACAAGCTTCCAATTGGCCGCGAAACTCATTTCGGTACTCAGGTCAGGATCATACTTGGCTACATTCGCATCGAATTCGCCAATTCTCTGCTGCGCCGGCGCTATAAACTCCTCGAATTCGGGTGCATCACCGGAGATATTCACAAACACCAGGCCGTACCAAAGCGCCGAGCGGACCTCTGACAGGCAGGCCTTCTTTGGGTCCACCCCCTCGTGCTGGTGTACTCCAGCACCGCCTACGTGTGGCGTTCGAACCGATTTGCCCGCCAGGTCAAACGCCCAACTGTGGTAGGGACAAATAATATTTCCACGGCAATTTCTCTCTTTATCCACCAGCTGTGCGCCACGATGAGGACATACATTACGAAACACGCGCACGCTGGATTCACCGTCACGGACCAGAAACAGCGGCACACCGGCGAAAGTCATCGGCTTGATATCTCTTTTATTCGGCACATCATGAGCAGCGCCGATTGATCTGCCCCCAAAGAAACGGAGAATTTGTGCCGCAGCTATGCTGCCTTCTTCTCGTAGTTTAACGGGCTCATATAGCCAATGCCAGAATGTCGCCTGACTCGGTTGTAGTAAGCCTCGATATACCAAAAGATTGACCTCCGCACCTGCTCGCGATTTTCGTAGTGACGCTGATATACCAGCTCGGTTTTTAGCGTGTGAAAAAAGCTTTCACACACCGCGTTGTCATAGCAATTACCTTTGCCACTCATGCTGCATCTCAGTTGATGCCGCTTGATGATTTTTTGGTAGGCCTTGGAGCAATATTGGCTGCCGCGATCCGTATGGACGATCACACCTTCAGGATAACCGCGAGCACGTAATGCCATGACTAACGCATCACACACCAGACCGGCCTTCATGCGCTGACTCATTGCCCAACCGATCACTCGACGGGAATAGAGGTCCATCACAACGGCCACGTACAGCCATTTCTGACTTACCCTGACATGGATAATGTCACCAACCCACGCCTGATCGCCTCGATCCATTGAGAAATCCTGGTTGAGCAAGTTAGCAGCGACCGGCTTGCCATGAGTGCTGTCTGTCGTGTGCTTGAACTTCCTCTTGGTGACGGCTTGGAGGCCCATATACCTCATTCGCCGGCGTATTCGGTCTCTTGAGCCCTGATAAATACCCAAATCTGTTAACTCTGCATAAATTCGTCGATAACCGTACAGCCCTCGTTGCAACCAGTAGATCTTTGCTATGTGTTGATCCAGGCACAAATTATTACGCTGCCTATTGGATGGCTTTCGTTTCAGCCAGCCATAATAGCCACTGGGTGATACGCCCAGCAGCTCCAGCAATCGACTGAGAGACAGGCCTGATTCTTCGCGAACATCTCGAATGTAGGCATACTTTACGCTTGTTCCCTGGCGAAGTATGCGGCCGCTTTTTTTAACAGATCAATCTCCTTTTGGCGTAAAGAGAGCTCTTTTTTGGCCGCCCGAAGCTCCCGTTCAAGGCTCTGGTAATCCTGTTTATTCGGCTTGCCACCGCTACCTCGTTCTCTGCTTTTGCCTGCCATTGCGGCCCTCATCCAATTGCCAAATGTCTGGTAGTTGACGCCCAAGTCTACTGCAATTTCGCTATAGGGGCGATCGCTGTTCAGCGCGATGGCTACAGCTTCGTCTTTGAAAGCCTGATCGTATTTTCTTTTCATCGGAAAACTCCTCATTGAGTGATAAAAAGTTCTCCGTTAAGTTGGGGGCAGATCAAATACACCCGGGCAGGTTTTTCCGAATAACGTACCCGGTCGCTGGGTAGCAGAACAAGACTGGCCCACGGATCGAATCAAGGATAAGACTTATTTTTTAAATGCTACGGCTTTAGCGCTTACCCCGGCTAATGAAAAAGCGATAACGCTGGCGCCAGATCAATCGGTTGGACTCACCAATACCGCCTGGCTTCCCTTTGCAATGGAAACGGAGCTGCCGCGAGATCAATCTGACGATGACAAGAAGTCGCTGACCTTTGATTCAGAGACTCTTCAAGAGGATATTGAAATATGTGGCCATTCTAAAGTTAATCTCACACTCTCCGTTAACAAACCTGTCGCGAAGGCTTCTGTACGCCTGAATGAAGTTTTGCCTGACGGTTCATCATGGCATGTAAGCGTCGGCTATCTTAATTTGACGCATAGAAATGGGCATGAGCAGCCCGAGGCGCTGGTACCGGGAGAAGTGTATGAGATCGAAGTACCGCTTAACGTAGTCGCATATCGATTTAAGAAAGGGCATAAAATCAGAATCGCCATAAGTGAAAGTTACTGGCCGATAACATGGCCTTCGCCAGAAGCGGTTGAATTCACACTGCATACCGGTGTGAGCAGATTGACCTTGCCGGAAAGACCAGCCGGGTCGAAAGATCTTGAGAACTTAGCGTTTACCGACCCGGTTCCGGTCGATCGGAGTGTTGTTACGCCAACGATTCCTGGTGACTATAAACAAGAAATAAGTGGTCCCGATGAAAATGGGCATATCCGAGTCTGGACGCTCAGTGATTCAGGTGGCCTAATTATTAATGAAATCGGAACTGAAATGAGGATGACATACGAATGGACATCCGCTATAGAAAAATCCGATCCAAACAGCGCCGCTTGGGGAGGCTTTTATTCTATAGCCCTTAAAAGAGACGACTGGGACGTTAAAACACTATCCAACTTTGAATTGACTTCGGATGAGAAGAACTTTTACATCACAACGGATTTGATTGTATTCGAAAAGAATGAAGTTTTTTTCTCAAATGAATGGAAAGAAAAAATAGTTAGAGATCTGGCGTAAATTGTTGTTCCGCCCTTGAGGCTGTTTAGAAAGCCAATGGCGAGGCAGGGTAGATAAATGAATAGAACGTTATTGCGGCGCGCCTTTATGCAGATGAACTCAGCAGGGCCTGTTACATGGTATTGTCATCTCCTTCATGGAGGCGAAGGGTAATAAAGACTAGATAGGTTGGCAAGCGTCAGAACTTGCGATTCTCAAGGGAAATTAGCATTTCGACAGGGACAGGCGTCTTGCAGCGGGGAAATTCGCAGACTTTGTGATCCTGAAACGTAATCCATTAAAAGTCCCTGCCGATCAGATCCGCGATATCGAGATTTTAGCGACGCTCAAGGGCGGCAAGCTTTTTTACGGCGAATTGCCCTGAACTATGGCGACAACCTCAAGTCTTGTACGCTCTGTAAT
>JBPCXM010000005.1:0-6893 GCA_051008535.1 Pseudomonadales bacterium
GGGCTTTGAGGTTGTGCAAGTTACTCAGCGAACAATCCAAATCTGTATGCCAGGCGACGTCGTGCTGTTGAGCGAAGTGGAATAATGCCGAGGTGTTTGCCGTAGGATTGATGCCAAATACTTCATAGTGAAACGGCATTCCATTGGCCTGGCACCAGTTCGTCATTTGTCTAAACGGAGTGCCCGAATTCGGCAGAGTTTTGGGGTTTCTCAAATCGAAATGAGCGTCGAAATTGATAATGCCTAGGTTTTTTCCAGCATCGGTGTCGTTCAAGTGCTGTACGATGCCCTGAAAACTCCCCCAGGCCATCTCATGGCCGCCACCGAGCACGAGAGGAAAACCGTCATGCGCGAGAATATGACTGATGTGCTGCGCCAACAGCGTCTGTGCTTGTTCGAGGTTTTCGTCGTCACAAAAGACATCGCCGGCATCAAAAACCCTAGTTTCGCTTAGGTAGGCCATATTTGCCAGGGCGCTGCGAATTGCGCGCGGCCCCTCGTATGCCCCCACCCGCCCGTTGTTGCGGCGCACACCTTCATCACAGGCAAACCCTAGTAAGGCGGCGTTGTGATTCAGATTGGAATCGCGGTTCCAGCATTGAATTTTCTGGTGCCATCGCAACGCTGGAACGTCCTCTTCTGTGTCGATGCGACCCTGCCAGACGTTCATATCCGCAGGCTTATACAAGTTTACCTCCAACCCATATTTTTGTTGGTGTATTTATATTGATGCCATAGCTCAGTTCTGCAGGGTGAGATATCGTCCATAACACCAGGTCCGCGTCCCAACCTGTTTGCAGCTGCCCTTTACGATTGTCCAGTCTCAAGGCTTGCGCGCCAAAGCGAGTTACCCCAGCTAACGCCTCTTCCGGGGTCAAACCAAACAGAACGCACGCCTGGTTCATAGCTAGTAATAAAGAGGCCATCGGAGAGCTGCCGGGATTTAAATCGGTAGCAACCGCCATCGGCAGCCCGGCGGTGCGCATTGCCGCGATGGGTGGCAGTTGGCGCTCATGGAGGAAATAGTACGCGCCAGGCAGCAATACGGCGACGATATTGCTTTGTTTCAAATAGGGTATATCGCTAGCTGGAAGGTACTCGAGATGATCAGCAGATAAGCCGGCGCAATCGGCTAGCAATCGGGCTCCCCCTTGATAGCTGAGTTGCTCTACATGTCCCTTAACTGGCAAATCGAGTTTCCGAGCGCTTGCAAAGATCTTTCGACATTGCGCGATTGAGAAGCCAATATCTTCGCAAAAAACATCGACTGCATCGGCCAGCCATTGTTCGGCGATGGTCGGTAACATCTCTTCGCAGACGTGATCGATGTAGTCATCGGCGCGGTTTTTATATTCAGGGGGAAGGGCATGAGCGCCCAAAAAAGTGGTGTAAATAGTGACGGGAAATTGACGCCCGAGCATTCGTGCCACTCTTAGCATACGCACTTCTGTCTCAAGGTTTAGGCCATAGCCCGATTTGATTTCGATACATGTAACGCCTTCGCGTAACAGTTGCTTGAGGCGTTGGCCCGCGCTTTGCAGCAACTCCTCTTCGCTCGCAGCGCGCGTAGCCACCACCGTGCTATTGATTCCTCCACCCTGCTGGGCGATGTGCTCGTAGCTGAGCCCTTGCAGTCGCCATTCAAATTCTTGCGCCCGATTACCGGCGTAGACCAGATGTGTGTGGCAATCGATCAGCCCTGGAGTCAACCAACCGCCGTTGCCGTCAAAGATGACAGCGCTGCTAAAGTCCGGGGCTGTCTCTTCGACGCCAAGCCAATGTATTTGACCGGCTTTGACCGCAAGCAAACCGCTCTTAATCTGACCATAGGGTTCGCTGCAGTTTTCCTGCATTGTGGCCAGATTGACATTGCGAATAATCAGGTCGACATTCATGGAAGTACTCTGACAAGGTGATCCTGATGGATTCAGCGTTAAGCAGGCCGTTCTCTGCAAGACGCGCTGATGAAGGCATAGTGCGCCCTACGTCAAGCCAGCGCAACACCGCAGAGGGCGGCCTGCTTAGCACCCTGCGGGTCAGCTCAAGAGCGCCCCATTGCGTCGTTGTTAACTCTCGCCATAGGGCACACTATGCCTTCGAGAAAACGCCTCGCACTGGACCGCTTTGAACTGACTGAATTCATCAGTATTACCTTGTCGGAGTACTATACGTTAACACTTTCGACAATAGGCGGAAAACTATAAAGGTCGCAGGAGTGAATAGACCGCTGTTGTGCATCGCTTGGCAAGCAAATAGACTGACGCTATCCTGTTTGACGGAGTATATTTTATCATGAACACTCGACTGGACCCCTCAAGAAGAATAAAAGCCCCCACCGGCAGCACGCTGAGCGCCAAAAGTTGGCTGACCGAAGCGCCATTGCGTATGCTGATGAATAACCTTGACCCAGAGGTAGCGGAACACCCAGAACAGCTTGTTGTATATGGTGGTATAGGGCGTGCGGCGCGAAATTGGGAATGCTACGACAAAATTGTCGAGACTTTGAAAAGGCTTGAAGCCGACGAAACCCTGCTAATACAAAGCGGCAAACCTGTGGGGGTATTTAAAACCCAAGAAAATGCGCCACGCGTGTTGATTGCTAATTCCAACCTGGTGCCGCACTGGAGCAGCTGGGAGCACTTTAATGAGCTGGATAAGAAGGGGCTGATGATGTACGGCCAAATGACCGCCGGTTCGTGGATCTACATCGGTTCGCAAGGTATTGTGCAAGGCACTTATGAGACCTTCGCAGCAGCAGCCAAACAACATTTCGATGGCAACCCCACAGGTAAATGGGTATTAACTGCCGGATTAGGTGGTATGGGTGGCGCCCAACCCCTCGCTGCCACCATGGCGGGTTTTTCTATGTTAGCGGTCGAAGTTGACGAGACGCGCATCGATTTTCGCATCAAGTCCGGTTACCTCGACAGCAAGGCGACGACGCTGGATGAGGCGCTCACGTTGTTAGATGATGCGCGCGCTAAAGACATGGCGATCAGCGTCGGACTGTTGGCCAATGCCGCTGATATTTTTCCCGAACTTGTACAGCGAAATATTAAACCCGATGCCGTTACCGATCAGACGAGTGCGCATGACCCCTTAAACGGCTACTTGCCTAAAGGCTGGCGCATGGAGCAAGCAGCGCAGATGCGTGAGCAGAATCCAGCTGCTGTGATCAAGGCGGCGAAAGAGTCGATGGCAATCCACGTTACCGCAATGCTTGATTTGCAGAAGATGGGAGCGGCAACTTTTGACTACGGCAATAATATCCGGCAAATGGCGCTCGAGGAAGGTGTCGAAAATGCCTTTGATTTCCCTGGTTTCGTGCCAGCCTATATACGCCCTTTGTTTTGCGAAGGGGTGGGGCCATTCCGCTGGGTCGCCCTATCGGGCGAGGCCGAAGATATCTACAAGACCGATCAAAAAGTCAAAGAGTTGATTGTGGACAATCCGCAACTGCATCGCTGGTTGGATATGGCGCGTGAACGCATCCACTTTCAGGGCCTGCCCGCGCGAATTTGTTGGATAGGTTTGCGTGACAGGGCGCGCCTTGGCGCCGCGTTTAACGATATGGTAGCCAGCGGCGAACTCAAGGGCCCCATCGTGATCGGCCGTGATCATCTTGACTCCGGCTCTGTCGCTTCGCCAAACCGGGAAACCGAGGCCATGCTCGATGGTTCTGATGCGGTGTCCGACTGGGCTTTCTTAAACGCCTTATTGAATACGGCGAGTGGCGCAACCTGGGTTAGCATCCACCACGGAGGTGGCGTGGGCATGGGCTTTAGCCAACATGCAGGGTTGGTTGTTGTTTGCGACGGCAGCGCGGAAGCGGGCAAGCGTGTTGCGCGTGTTTTATGGAACGACCCGGGAACCGGCGTTATGCGTCACGCCGATGCCGGCTATGACATCGCTAAGAACTGCGCGCGGGAAAATGGGCTGGACCTGCCAATGTTGGATGTGGAGTAAGCAGTGGACTCCTTGCTTATCACGCCCGGTCATCTTACGCTGAATCAATTGCGTGATGCGTGTAACAATGCTGTACCCGTTGCGCTTGACGATAGCTGCACAACGGCAATCAATGCATCGGTGCAATCCGTTGCCGACGTTATCACCGAAGGGCGCACCGTGTACGGTATCAACACTGGATTTGGCCTGTTGGCTAACACGCGCATTGAAGCGGATGAACTTGAAACCTTACAGCGCAGCATTGTGTTATCACACGCGGCAGGTGTCGGCAGCTTGATGGCAGACAGCAGCGTCAGATTGTTGCTTTTGTTGAAAATCAACTCGCTTGCGCGCGGTTACTCGGGCATCCGCTACTCGGTTATTCGGGCACTATTGACCTTGCTGAACAAGGAACTATACCCCTGCATTCCATCGCAGGGGTCGGTAGGTGCGTCGGGCGATTTGGCCCCTCTCGCACATATGAGCGCTGTATTGCTAGGCGAAGGGGAAGCCCGCCACAAAGGCGAGTGCATTGCGGCGCAGGAAGCATTGCAACGAGCCGGACTGAAACCCATCGTATTGGCCCCCAAGGAAGGACTGGCCTTGCTCAATGGCACGCAGGTGTCAACTGCGCTGGCGTTGGAAGGCCTGTTTGCGGCTGAAAACGCCCTCATCGCCGCTACCGTCACTGGCGCCACCAGTGTTGAGGCGGCCAAGGGTTCGCATGCGCCATTCGACGAACGCATTCATGTCATTCGAGGCCATCAAGCGCAAACAGACATGGCAGCTGCGTATCGACATTTACTCAAGGACTCCGCAATTGAACAGAGTCACCGCGACTGTGAGAAAGTCCAAGACCCTTACTCCTTGCGTTGCCAGCCGCAGGTAATGGGCGCTTGTCTACAACAAATACGCAATGCCGCTGAAGTCATTTTAACCGAGGCCAATGCAGTATCAGACAACCCTTTGGTGTTTGCTGGCCACGGCGATATTATTTCCGGAGGAAACTTTCACGCCGAACCCATCGCGATGGTCGCCGACAATCTGGCGCTGGCCCTGGCTGAAATTGGTGCCCTGGCGGAACGCAGAATCGCCTTGCTGATCGATTCAAAACTCAGCGATTTGCCGCCATTTCTGGTCGACAACGGCGGCGTTAACTCCGGTTTTATGCTCGCCCAGGTAACGGCGGCCGCGCTGGCCAGTGAAAATAAATCGTTAGCTCATCCAGCTTCTGTCGACAGCTTGCCCACTTCGGCGAACCAGGAAGATCATGTATCAATGTCTACTTTCGCTGCGAGGCGTTTGCAAACGATGTACGACAACACGGTTGGCATTTTGGCGGTGGAATGGCTGGCTGCAAGCCAGGGTCTGGATTTTCTTGCGCCGTTGAAAACTTCTGCCATGTTGCAGCAGGCAAAAGCAGAGTTGCGTAAGCAGGTGCCTTTTTATGATAAAGATCGCTATTTCGCGCCGGATATAGAAAAAGCCGCGGCTCTTATAAAGGAAGGCGTACTGCGGTCGTTGGTAGATCGGAGTATTCGAATAACGGATTGAGAGCTCAGAACTTCACTCACTTACCGCACCACCGACAATACGAACCTCTCGTTGCGGAAATGGCATTTCGATTTTATTCTCCTGCAAGGCTTCCCAAATCATCATCCGCAAGTCAGCGTCGACCCGGTTTTTACCATCGTCAATGCCGTTAATCCAGTATTCCACGCCAAACACAACGCCCGAATCGCCAAACTCACGTATCTCGCAATCCGGTTCTTCGGGTTCTTCCAGCACTTGCGGGTGTTTTCTGATCGTCTCAATAATGAGAGGCGGAACTTTGCGAAGGTCGGTGTGGTAAGAAACAGAAAACTCCAGCTCATAGCGCTGCGTTGTGTCCTTGTGGGTCCAGTTGGTAAATGTCGTGGTAATAAACTGCTCGTTCGGAACCACGATATCCTTGCCATCAAACGTTTCCAGTGTGGAAGAGCGCATATTCAGCTCACGTAGGATTCCTGTTCGCCCGTCCTCCAGCTCAATGTAATCGCCGACCGTAATCGAGCGGTCAAGCAGGATGATAATCCCGGAAATAAAGTTTGATGCAATCTGTTGCAGGCCAAAACCAAGACCGACGCCGAGTGCGCCACCAAACACCGCGAGCGCGGTCAAGGGTAGGCCGATGATATTCAATAGCACCAAAAAGAGAGCCACGAACAGCACGATTTCGAACAGCTTGGCAAAGACTTCGCGCGTGCCGGTGTCGAATGGGGCTCGCGTGCGAATAGCCTTTTGCCCGGCGTCATTGGATATTCGACCCAGCCAGAACAACACCGAACCGAAAATCGCCACACGAGCCAGGGTGTAAGCCGACAGCTTTATGTTGCCAACATTGAGCGCCATGCCTTCCAGAAACTGGATGGTCTCGTCTAGCCAGCCAAACACCAGCAGTGTTGCGATTGGAATGCCAACCCAGCGACCTAGCGCATTCATGAAAGGGTTGGTGATAAAGCGCTTAATCGCCGTGTACAAAAGAACAACGACACCGAGACCTTGCGCTATCGTGACCAACCAGGATTGCTCAACCGTCGCTTGTGCCGCTTGAATAGCAATAGCCAGGAACAGCACGCTGCACAGCGGGAACAGCAAGCTGCGCATGGCGTACAAGGCGCTGCGCAACCCGTACAGCGTTCCCGGTTGTGGCTCGTCGCGTAATAGTGCGACGCGTTTTTTGAGCAACATCGAGACAAAAGAAGCTATCAGCACTGCAGCTGCGATGGCAGCTAGCTGTGCATAAAATTGTGGGCTGACGGCCCAATTGCCGACTATCTCAATGACTTGTCTTGCTTCGGCTTCGATGGTTTTTATATTCATACAAGCGGTCCTGCAGTGGATTGCGGGCCTGTGCTAACAACTTTATGCAGCACCCTGCGCGAGGACGAATTGTAACTATATTTTGC
>JBPCXM010000006.1:0-3796 GCA_051008535.1 Pseudomonadales bacterium
GCAGGCGGCCATTATAGAGAAACGCTTGCAGCGTATCATCATATCGAAAAATTATGTTATGTTGGCTGGTGTTTTATCGAACTCTAGTAGGAACAACAATTTGAGGAATCAAGTGCCGCAGTTATGAAATCACTGCTCAAATGGTTAGCCATTGCTATATTGCTCGTCGTTTTACTGCCGATTGTTATTGGCGTGTTGGTCAGCGTCTTTATCGACCCTAACGATTTTAAACCGCAAATTATTGCGCTGGTCGAAAAGAACACGCGCGGCGCACTAAAAATCGACGGCACACTGGGGTGGTCTTTCTTCCCAAGCATTGGCGTTGACTTGAACCAAGTGCAATTTCGACTGCCGGAAGACGGTGAGAAACCTTTCGCCAATCTGGACACGGTAAAACTCGGCGTTAAGTTGCTGCCATTACTCCGTGGTGCGGTTGAGGCCGACGGGCTCGAAGTCGATGGCCTGCGTTTACAGCTGAAAGTCGATGCTAAGGGCATGAGTAACTGGGAGCAAATTGTGCCAGAAAAAGAGGCTGCGGCACCCGCAGCCACGCTGGCGGAAGACAACTCTAACGAAATAGTCGTCGCGCCTCTGGCGATAGCTATTGCAAAAATTAGCATTCAGAATTCAGCCATCCACTATGTCGACCAGCAAGCCGAAGGTGGAACCTACGCCTTGAACGATGTGAATTTCGAAAGCACCAATATTAATCTCGGCGGCAAGCCGTTTCCGCTGGATATGCAATTCAATGTGGAGCTTGGCGATCCCAAGCTGCGCAGCGATAGCCGCATTAAAGGTGAGCTTAGCGCTAATGGCGCAGCGCAACAGTTTGCGATCGATGGCATTGATATCGACCTGCTGCTGCGCGGCGAACCGTTCGGCGACAAAACCGTCAATCTTAATCTGACCGGCAAGGGCCAGTTCAACGCCAAGGCCGACACACTAACGTTGGACCAACTTAAAATTGACTTGGCTAATGCGCTCAAAGCCAGCCTGCAGTTAAGCGGCGAACAAGTCACTAACAAACCGCTGATGAAAGGCCAGTTCGATGTCGAATCTTTCGATGCTAACAAATTGCTGGTCGCGTTGGGCATGGAGACTATGGTGGTCAATAACCCAACCGCGCTGAGCGCCATAAGCCTGAATGGCACCATTGGCGGGCCGGCCAATAGCTTTCTGATGAACCCACTAACGATCAAGCTCGATGGCACAACACTAAAAGGTCAATTGGGTATCAAAGACCTGGAAACCAGTGAATACGTCATCCAGCTACAAGGCGACCAAATCAATCTCGACGACTATTCGGCGCCCGAAGTTGAAGGTGAAGGCGAGCAAGCCGCGGCAGCGGAAAGCCAACCCAACGCCGCACTACTGCCGCTGGCAACCTTGCAACCCCTGCTATTCAACGCACAGTTTGGTTTCAATACCGTGACGATCAGCGGGCTGAAACTGAGCGACATGAAAATGATCGCCTCGGGTAACAAAGGATTGATCAAACTGAAATCATTGGCGGCCAAGTTGTACGGCGGCGTCACCGAAACTAACGCCGTACTTGACGCACGCAGCGATTCACCTTCGATAAAAATAAACTCCAGCCTCAGCGGCGTGAACCTGAAACCCTTGCTCACCGATTTTGCCGAGGTCGATACGCTAACCGGCACGGCGAACTTCAACGCCAAGCTTGCCTTGCAAGGTAATAGCTCGGCGGCATTACAAAAGTCCTTGAGCGGACCCGTGACGTTCAATATAAATGAGGCGGTGCTCAGCAAACTGAATATGGACAAGCTGCTATGCCAATCGATTGCGCAGGTGCGACAAAAAGAGCTGACCAAAACCGACTGGCCAGCAACAACCCAGTTTCAAAAAATTGGCGGTACGCTGCAATTCAACGAGGGGGTTGGCAACAATGATGACCTGACAGCGGCGCTGGAAAACATGCAAGTGACCGGCAAGGGTGTGCTCGATTTGCCGCAGGAGGCGGTGGACTATCGTGTTGGCCTGCGCATCAGCGGTGACTTAAGCGAGCAAGACGCGGCCTGCGAGATTAATGAGCAATACCGCGATATTGTCTGGCCCATGCGTTGCAAGGGCAAGCTCTCCGACGAGCCCGGCGATATGTGCGGGATCGACAAAAAAGGGTTAACGAAGGTTGCCAAGAAACTGTTAAAAAACGAAGCGAAACGCAGACTCAGCGACAAACTGCTGAAAAAACTCGGCGGTGACGATAAGGACAAAGACGCCGACGGCGAGGAGGACGATCCAAACAAGGAAGCCGTCAAGAAATTGCTCGACAAGCTGTTTTAGAACCGCGCAAACATCTTATGCAAGATTCGGAGTTTAGCGATGCTGTGCTTAACTGGTACGACCAGCACGGACGCAAGAACTTGCCGTGGCAGCACGACATCACGCCGTACCGCGTGTGGCTTTCGGAAATTATGCTGCAGCAAACCCAGGTCACCACCGTCATCTCCTATTTTGAGCGCTTCGTAGCTGCATGCCCCAACGTTAGCGCGCTGGCCAAGGCGCCGCTAGACGAAGTGCTGCATCTCTGGACCGGCTTGGGTTACTACGCACGAGCGCGCAATTTGCACAAAGCCGCCGTTATCATCACCGACACACACGGCGGCGAATTTCCAGATTCCGTAGATCAGCTATGCGAATTACCCGGCATAGGCCGCTCCACCGCTGGTGCTATCTGCGCTATCGCCTTCAAAAAACGCGCGGTCATTATGGACGGCAATGTGAAGCGCGTATTGAGTCGCGTACACCGGGTTGCAGGTTGGGCCGGGCAAGCCAGCGTGAGCAACGAGCTGTGGCAGCTCGCCGAATGCTACACCCCCGAGCAACGCGTAGACCACTACACGCAAGCCATTATGGATCTGGGCGCCACCGTGTGCGTGCGCGGCCAGCCCAACTGCGCCGCATGCCCGGTCGCCCAACGTTGCGAAGCGAGGCGGCACGACTGCGTGCAAAGCTTCCCGCAACCCAAACCGCGCAAAACCATCCCGACCCGACATATACAAATGCTGTTGATTGAAAATACAGCAGGGGAAATATGGTTGGAAAAGCGCCCCGCACAAGGCATTTGGGGCGGCCTCTGGAGCCTCCCTGAATTGGCTACCGAGGAAAACGCTGTCGACTATTGTGAGCAACAACTACAGATCGCGGTAAACTCCTGCACTGAGCTGGAGCCGCATCGGCATACATTTAGCCACTTTCATCTGCAGATCACACCACTACACATCAAGAGCAGCCAGCAAACCGCTCACGTGATGGAAGACCAGCAACAGCTTTGGTATAACATGCGCAATCCCGCCAATGTTGGCCTGGCAGCACCAGTGAAACGGTTGCTGCGAGAAGCCAGTAATCGAACATCGGCATGCTAATGAGGCATTAATCAAAATGAGCAGAACCGTAATTTGCAAGAAATACCAAAAAGAATTGCCCGGACTGGAACGCCCACCCTACCCCGGACCCAAAGGCCAGGAAATTTTTGACAACGTCTCGAAACAGGCCTGGGAAGAATGGCAAGCCCATCAAACCATGCTGATCAACGAACGCCAATTGAATATGATGGACACTGGCGCACGAGTTTTCATCCAGGAAGAGATGGAAAAATTCCTTGCCGGCGAAGACTATGCCAAGGCCGACGGCTACGTACCGCCAGAGCAATAGTAGCGGGCTTGACTCGCTTATACCGAGGCGGTTTAATACGCGCTCTTTTTGCGGGCCATGCCGCGAAAATCCCAATGCCCAGGTAGCTCAGTCGGTAGAGCAGTGGACTGAAAATCCTCGT
>JBPCXM010000007.1:0-4554 GCA_051008535.1 Pseudomonadales bacterium
CCACAATGTCAGCGGCAGTACAGCAGGGGATGGTTTTGCGGGAACGCTTTATCACCTTTGGTGGCGGCTTACCGATTCGCCTCGAAGGAGAGCTCATCGGTTCGGTGGGTGTATCAGGAGCTTCTGAAGAACAGGACCAGATGTGTGCGCAAGCGGCTTTAACCGCTATCAATGCAGAGTAAGTAAGATTGAACAGGTAGGACAGGGTTATGAACGAAAGCAAGCATTTTATTAATGGCGAGTTTTGCGCTTCAGCATCGGGTGAAAACTTTGCGAACTTTAATCCCGCCACGGGTGAGCAGATTGGTACTGTTCACGATGGCGGCGAATTCGAAGTTGATCAGGCAGTCAAGGCGGCCCAGGCCGCCTTGAAGGGAGAGTGGAGCAGTATGACCGTTAACGATCGCGTCGAGCTGCTCTACAAGGTTGCCGATAGAATCAATGAGCGCTTTGAGGAATTTCTCGAGGCGGAGAGTCTCGATACGGGTAAGCCCTATGGCCTGGCAAGCCACATCGACATTCCCCGGGGTGCAGCCAACTTCAAGATTTTTGCTGACATGATAAAGAATGTGTCCAGTGAATCCTTTTCCACTCCTACCCCCGATGGCACCGGTGCACTCAATTACGCTGTGCATAAGCCTAAGGGTGTGATCGGGGTCATATGCCCCTGGAACCTGCCACTGCTGTTAATGACCTGGAAGGTAGCGCCTGCGTTGGCCTGCGGTAATACCGTTGTCGTCAAGCCGTCGGACGAAACCACCTTGACGACTGTACTGCTCGGTGAGGTGATGAACGAGGTGGGCATTCCAAAGGGTGTCTACAACGTGGTGGTTGGGGCCGGCGCCTCTGCGGGCGCGGCGTTGACACAGCATTCGGACGTGGATGCGCTGACGTTTACCGGTTCTACACCGACCGGTGAAACGCTGATGAAGGCCGCGGCGGTTGGCGTGCGCGATGTATCGCTGGAACTGGGTGGGAAAAATGCCGGCGTGGTGTTCGCCGATTGTGATCTGGATAAAGCCATTGAGGGGACTCTGCGATCCTGTTTCGCCAATTGCGGTCAAGTGTGTCTGGGTACGGAGCGTGTTTATGTGGAACGGCCCGTTTTCGATGAATTTGTGGCACGACTGAAGGACGGCGCTGAGAGCTTTACGCTGGGAAGGCCGGAAGATGGTGCAACCAATCTCGGGCCATTGATCAGTAGAAAACACCAAGACAAGGTGCTGTCCTATTTTAAGAAGGCAAGCGATGCCGGCGCCAACGTAGTGACAGGCGGTGGAATTCCTGACATGCCGGCAGAACTAGCCGGTGGCTACTGGATTCAGCCCACCATATGGACGGGCCTGCCGGAGGATGCGGCGGTGGTGCGCGAGGAAGTCTTTGGTCCGGTTTGCCATATTGCGCCTTTTGATACGGAAGAAGAGGCGCTACAACTGGCAAACGACACTCCTTATGGCTTGGCTGCGGCACTCTGGACTGAGAATATATCCAGAGCACATCGGGTCGCAGACAAACTGGAAGCCGGAATTGTCTGGGTGAACAGCTGGTTTCTGCGGGATTTGCGCACGCCGTTTGGTGGCTCCAAGCAGTCCGGTATCGGGCGTGAGGGTGGCGTCCATTCATTGGAGTTCTACACCGAACTCAAAAACGTTTGTATCAAGTTGTGACGGAATGCGCGCATCGAGGGAAAGCCAGATGAATGAAGATCTGATCAAGAGTTACGGCGATGAACTGTACAACGCGCTACGCACGCGTACACCGGTCGAGCCCCTAACCGATCGCGACAGCGATACCACCATTGAGGATGCCTACCATATCTCACTGCAAATGGTGAAGCGCCGCGTTGAGGCGGGCGAGAGGATTATCGGCAAGAAAATAGGTGTAACCAGCAAGGCCGTGCAAAACATGCTAAATGTTCATCAGCCGGACTTTGGTTATCTCACCGACGCGATGGTTTTTACCAGCGGCGCCGAGATGCCGGTGAGCGAGTTGCTGATTGCCCCGAAGGCCGAGGGAGAAATCGCTTTTATCCTGAAAAACGATCTCATCGGGCCTGGCATCAGCAATGCCGATGTGCTGCAGGCTACCGACTGTGTAATGCCCTGTTTCGAGATCGTCGATTCGCGGATCAAGGATTGGCAGATAAAAATTCAGGATACGGTGGCAGACAATGCATCCTGCGGCTTGTTCGTGCTAGGTGACAAAGCCATATCGCCGCAACATATCGATCTGGTGACCGCTGGTATGGTGGTCGAGAAAAACGGCGCCATCATCAGTACCGGCGCTGGCGCCGCCGCCCTCGGCTCGCCGTTGAACTGCGTCGCTTGGTTGGCCAACACCCTCGGCGAATTTGGCATTCCCCTGAAAGCAGGAGAAGTCATTCTGTCCGGGTCCCTGGTTCCACTGGAGGCTGTGCAGGCAGGCGATTACATGCGCGTCGATGTCGGTGGAATCGGCTCGGCCAGCGTCCGCTTTACCTGATTAGTAAGCAAAGCAATCGACCCTGAATGCGGCGACTGTCCTCAATACAATACACAGATTATCGAGAGAGAAGACTATGAAAATCAATGCGGCCCTAATTGGCTCGGGGAATATCGGCACAGACCTGATGATCAAGGCGTTACGCAGCGAAAATATCAATCCTGTCTGGATGGTGGGTATCGATCCGGAGTCTGACGGCTTGACAAGGGCTGCAGACGCCGGGCTAAAAACCACTGCCGACGGTGTCGATGGCTTGCTACCACATGTCGAGGAAGACAATATCCAGATCGCGTTCGATGCCACGTCAGCCTACGTCCATGCTGAAAACTCCAGGAAGCTACAAGCGAAGGGTGTTCTGGTGATTGATCTGACACCTGCAGCCATTGGTCCTTACTGTATTCCGCCAGTGAATCTGCTGGAGCATGTAGGCAAACTGGAAATGAACGTCAATATGGTGAGCTGTGGCGGTCAGGCGACGATCCCGATGGTAGCGGCGGTGAACCGGGTGCAAGCCGTCGAATACGGCGAAATTATTGCGACGGTGTCCTCTAAATCGGCCGGTCCGGGTACACGCAAAAACATCGATGAATTTACCCGTACTACTGCTGATGGAATAGAAAAAGTGGGTGGAGCTAAACAAGGCAAGGCAATTATTATCCTTAATCCGGCCGATCCGCCGCTGATGATGCGCGACACCGTACATTGCCTCACCGAAGAAGAGCCGGATGAAGAGGCGATCACCCGTTCCGTGCAACAGATGATCACCGAAGTACAGAAATACGTGCCCGGTTACACGCTTAAGAACGGGCCGGTGTTCGACGGCAAGCGAGTATCCGTTTATCTGGAAGTTGAGGGGCTGGGGGATTACCTCCCCAAATTCTCCGGCAATCTCGACATCATGACTGCCGCGGCGTTGCGAACCGCTGAAATGTTTGCGCAGGAAATCGCCAGCGGCGAACTACAGTTAAAGCCAACGATTGCTTGAGGATAAGAGTCATGGATATTCACGGTAAAAAAGTTATTCTGCATGATATGAGTCTGCGTGATGGCATGCACGCCAAGCGCCATCAAATCAGTCTGGATCAAATGAAAACAGTCGCCCAGGGACTCGACAAAGCGGGTATTCCATTGATCGAGGTGACCCATGGTGATGGCCTGGGTGGAACCTCCATCAATTACGGTTTTCCGGCGCATAGCGATGAGGACTATTTACGCGGCGTCGTGCCTTTAATGCAACGAGCGAAAGTGTCGGCGCTGTTACTGCCTGGTATTGGAACGGTGGATCATCTAAAAATGGCCGCAGATTGCGGTGTGAGTACCATACGCGTCGCAACCCATTGTACCGAAGCGGACGTGGCGGAACAGCACATCGGCATGGCCAGTGACATGGGGCTGGACACCGTCGGGTTCCTTATGATGGCACACATGATTGAGCCTGAGCAACTGCTCGAGCAGGCCAAGTTGATGGAAAGTTTCGGGGCCAATTGTATCTACGCTACCGATTCAGCGGGTTATATGCTGCCCGATGATGTGACTGCGAGAGTTTCCTTATTGCGGAAGGAGTTGAAAGCTGAAACTGAACTGGGCTTCCATGGCCATCACAATATGGCAATGGGAGTGGCCAATTCCTTGGCAGCGGTAGATGCGGGCGCATCCCGTATCGACGGTTCGGCCGCTGGTCTGGGAGCAGGGGCAGGCAATACGCCGCTGGAGGTTTTTGTCGCTGTGTTGGATCGTATGGGTGCGGATCATGGGGTAGACCTGTACCAACTGATGGATGTGGCCGAGGATTTGATCGTTCCCCTGATGGATCACCCTATTCGCATCGATCGCGACGCCTTGACCCTGGGTTACGCGGGTGTCTATTCGTCGTTTTTACTGTTTGCACAACGAGCGAGCAAAAAATACGGGGTGTCGTCGCGCGATATTCTGGTGGAACTTGGGCGGCGCAAGACTGTGGGGGGGCAGGAAGACATGATCGAAGACCTGGCCCTGGATATGGCAAAAGAACAGGCGTAGGAGAAATTATGAGCACATTATCGAAAGAAACGATTCAGGAACTGGCCATCCATT
>JBPCXM010000008.1:0-6745 GCA_051008535.1 Pseudomonadales bacterium
CTCAGACCCTAGAGATATTTATTAACAATTTGTATGCTGTTTATTTTGATCGAGTAGTGAGACAATAACAACCTATTTGTCTCAATAGTTGTATTAACAAATGGAAAGCCTGGCAGACTACGATAGACGCTACGCCCGCAGCGAAACCACTCGCGGCAACATCCTGGACGCGGTGACTCGCTGTTACCGAACACTGGGCGTAGACGGCACCACAATGGAAGACGTGGCTCAGGAGGCGGGTGTTGGCCGCGCTACGCTCTACCGGCACTTCAGTAACCAACAACATCTGCTGGTTGAACTGGTGACCCGTGAAATGGAAAGTATTCGCGCACAAGTGCAAAACTCCTTGCCTGCCGGCGGGCGCTGTGAGGATTATTTAGTCGAAAGCGCCCTCATTATTTTGCGCGAAACCCCTCGCCGCGACTTGGCCGAGCTGTTGTTCACCGGCACAACTGGAGCACGCATCAGCCGCATGAGTTTGTCAGACAAATCAATCACCGATTTCGCTTCCGACTGGCTGGAGCCATTCTACGCCGCCGCCAAAGCGGAAGGCATACTACGCGACTGGGTCACAATACCTAAGTTGCAGGAGTGGATGAGCCGGGTAATTATTTCGTTGGCCACCACTCCTAGCCAAACCATGAAAAGCGAAAAAGCTTTGCGAGAATTCTTTAAGGATGCGATTGTGCCTTCCATTATCCGCAGAGAATAAAAGGGGCAGTAGCGAAGCGAATTGATGAGTTACTTGATGGACAGTGTAAGCCTATATAGGACTTGAACCGTATGAGCAAAGCGTCAGATGGAGCAATAACTCTACAACTTGCCACACAGGTAAATGGGCGCGGCGTGCCCTTTATCTGGGGCCACACCCTGCTGGGCAGCATGGCACAGGAAGATGCTACCGGCGTCTTTGGTTGGCAGGAGCTGACTGATATTGCCAAAGTGATTCGCTTTGACGCGAACGGTCATGGCCAGTCGGATTCCAGTCACGACCCCGATGACCACACCTGGGAACAACGTGCTGAGGATATGTGGGCAGTTACGAACAACTTAACGCGCAGCAAACAAGTGGTTCTTGGTGGGGCATCCATGGGCAGCGCCACAGCCCTTCATGCGGCTTGCAAACAACCGGAAAAAGTTAAAGGGCTCATTCTGGTGATACCACCGACCGCTTGGGATGAACGGATCCGTCAAATGGATATCTACAACAAGATGTCACAATATATCAATCTGCTGGGAAACTGGCCTTTTAAATTGCTGCAACGCATGGCCAGTTTCGAAATGCGTAGGAAAACGGGTTTTAAAGAAAAGCTGGAACGCAATACCGCACGCCATATCAATGCGAACGATCACAAGGCTATCATCGCTGCGCTGCGTGGTGCTGCATTGTCTGATCTGCCACCCGTAAGAAAACTCAAAAAACTGGAGATGCCAGTTTTGATTCTGGCCTGGCCAGACGACAAAGTACATCCGGTGTCAACTGCGGAGAAACTGTCGGGACTATTGCCCAACGCCACTTTGTCGGTCGCATCGCACCGCAACGCGCCCTACCAGTGGGGAGATCAGGTGCGCGAGTTTTTGCTAGCGCTACGCTAACAACCTCGTAACGGTCTTACTATCGCCTTTGCCAATACGCCGTTACGTTCACCGAATATTATAAAAGACAAGGAGACTAACCATGCGCCAACTCATCACCCACCTAAACTTTGTGCTGCTGATATGTTTCGCACTGACCACTCACGCTGCCGATCGCCCCAACGTTATTGTTATGGTGGCTGACGACCTCGGCTGGGCCGATGTGGGTTTTCACGGTGGCAATATAGACACCCCTTCGCTGGACCGTCTGGCGAAAGAAGGCATGGAGCTTAACCGCTTTTATACCACACCAATTTGTTCGCCGACCCGGGCCGCATTGATGACCGGGCGCAACCCGATGCGTCTCGGGGTAGCTTACGGTGTAATTATGGCGTGGGATTCGACCGGTGTTCACCCGGCTGAACATTTTATGCCACAGAGTTTTAAGGCAGCCGGTTATCAAACAGCCATGGTGGGTAAGTGGCACCTCGGTCACGCGCAGCAGACGTATCATCCGAACGAGCGCGGTTTCGAGCATTTTTATGGCCACTTGCATACCGAAGTGGGATTCTTCCCGCCTTTCGCCAACCAAGGCGGCAAAGACTTTCAACGCAACGGTAAGTCTATTGACGATGAGGGCTATGAGAGTTACCTGTTAGCCGATGAAGCGTCGCGTTATATCCGAGACCGCGACCAGAAAAAGCCCTTCTTTCTATATATGCCGTTTATCGCGCCGCACACGCCGTTAGATGCGCCCAAAGATTTGATCGAAAAATACAAAGATATCGAAACAGACCTGAAGCCGGCACGCAGCAAACAGACCGACGATACCCGCCGCATCGCCAAGCTGATGCGCCACCCGAGTGCGCGGCCGATGTACGCCGCGGTGGTTGACGGCATGGACCAGGCGATCGGTCAAGTACTGAAAACGCTGGATGACGAGGGCATTACCGACAACACCATTGTCTTGTTCTTCAGCGACAATGGCGGCGCCGCTTACTCGGTGGGGGGCGCAGATAACGTGCCGCTACGCGGTGGCAAGGGCGAAGTCTTCGAAGGAGGCATTCGCGTGGTGGCCGCGATACGCTGGCCAGGAAAAATTCCTGGCGGCGAGAAAATGACGCAGATCATGACCGCCATGGATGTGTTCCCAACGCTGGCCAAAGCGGCGGGTATCAAAGCGAGAAACACATTCGAGCTTGACGGCAAGAACCTGTGGCCCTCTATTAGCCGGGGCAAGCCAGCACCGCGCAAAGATTATGTATTCTTCACTTCGGAAACCCCCATCTATGGCCAATTTAATCTGACTGTTTTTAATGACGACTGGAAATTGGTGCAAGAGGTAGAACAAGACCAATTGACCACCACAATCACCAACCACCTGTTCAAGATTAACGATGATCCTCACGAGTACAATAACCTAGCTGCCAAGCATCCCGACGTAGTGAACGACCTCGCCGAGAAAATCCACGACTGGCGCGCGCTTTATCCCATCAATGGCACACGCTCACACCTGGTGCCACCACCAGGCTGGCGCGCACCCAAGGATTGGGCCGACTACCCGATACCACTGGCCAAATTGCAAGACAAAGCCGCGCCGGGCATGCCACCACCAGGCGTGGAGAAGGTGCTCGATATGCAACATGGCGAACGCGGAAGGCTGGTTTACGACTGCGAGACGAAGTGGTACTTAGGTGGTTTGTGTCGAAAAAATAAACCTGCAAAGGACAAATAACATAACACCGGCTTCTACCGCATATAAAAAACTGGTTGGGCAGGAGAGTTTCACAATGCATCGTCAAATAATAATTCCCGTGATTGCTGTGCTCCTGGCTGCCTGTTCTAGCAAACAGCCACCGGCAGACAATACTGCCCTTCCCTTTGACAACGGCGCTGTCGCAAAGACAGCAGCTCCGTGCGCGCAGAACAATCCACTGCGCGATGCCTTCTTCGGCGATTTGCACGTACACACGCAATATTCCAACGATGCTTACTCTTTCAAGGTCCGGCTTGGCCCGGCGGACGCCTACCGCTTCGCCTTTGGCGAGACCGTTATGCTGCCACCCAATGACAGCAGCGGCAAAGGAACACGACCACACCGCATTTCCAAACCACTGGACTTCGCCGCAGTCACCGATCATGCCGAATTCTTCGGCGAATACAAATTGTGTAGCGACGAAACTTCGGATGCTTACAAATTGCAGTATTGCGATGATTTCAGAAATAGCGATGGCCGCTCGCCGTTTTTGCTCAAAGTAATTTTCAGTCCCTTCCCCAAACGCGACAAGGAGCTGTGCGGCAAAGACGGCGAACGCTGCCGCGCTGCTACACAATCCATCTGGAAGGAAATTCAACAAGCGGCAGAAGACTGGCACGACTACAGCAGCAATTGCGAACGCACTGCTTTCCACGCCTATGAATACAGCTCCTTCACCTTGGGTTCTAATTTGCATCGCAACGTGATCTTTCGCAACACCATCACCCCACCCACACCTACCAGTCACGTCGACGCACCGTGGGACTATCAGCTGTGGGATGCGCTGGAGCGCGATTGCCTAGATGCGAACAACGGCTGCGATGTGCTTGCCATTCCGCACAACTCCAATATCAGCAATGGTCGTATGTTTAATGTCGATTACGCCGGCACATCGGGCAAGGAAGAGGAGGCGGCACGTGCGCTACAACGCATGCGCGTGGAACCCATCATCGAAATCATGCAACACAAAGGCGATTCGGAATGCCGCACTGGTCTGGAGGACGTATTGGGCGCCGAAGATGAACTCTGTGAGTTTGAGAAATTCGAAGACCAGTCTTTCAAAATGATACTCGGCGAAGATAAAGAAGTAGGTAGCTGCTATGGCGGTCCACTGGCCGCTTATGTACCACACAAAGGGCCCAGCTGCCTATCAAAACTCAGCTATGTACGCTACGCATTGACCGAAGGCTTGAAAGAAGAAGAACGCCTGGGCGTTAACCCGTTCAAGTTTGGCCTGTCTGCCAGCACAGATACGCATAATGCGCTTGCTGGCGGCGTGGAAGAGAAGGACTTTCCCGGCCATCTGGGTATGGACGATTACCTGCCCGAGATGCGTGCCACGCTAAACCCTGAATTTGCCGGAGATGTAAAAAATAACCCGGGCGGACTGATCGGCATTTGGGCTGAGGAAAATTCGCGCGATTCTTTATTTAACGCCATGCAACGCAAGGAGGTATTCGGCACCAGCGGCCCGCGGATCAAGCCACGTTTATTTGCTGGCTGGTCGTTTACAAAAAACCTTTGTGATGATCCTGAGTTAGTTAAAAAAGCATACGCTGATGGCGTACCAATGGGGGGTGATCTTACGAGCGCCAAAGAAGGTGCGGCGCCGGTATTTGTGACGACGGCAATACGCGACCCCGGCACCGACGCCATGCCAGGCGGTTTGCTGCAGCGGCTGCAAATTATCAAAGGCTGGGTTGACGATGAAGGTATGACCCGGCAGCAGGTCTACGATGTCGCCGGCACTCCCGACAATGGCGCCAGCGTTGACCCTGATAGTTGCGCTCCTCAAGGTACAGGGCACGCGCAGCTTTGCAGCGTTTGGCAAGACCCAGACTTCGATGCCGAGCGGCGCGCCGTGTACTATGCGCGCGCAGTTGAAAATCCCAGTTGCCGCTATTCGGCTTGGCAATGCCTTGAATTATCCGATAACAAGCGACCCGCTGCCTGCGATTCGCCGGTGATGCCGCCCATGATTCAGGAGCGTGCCTGGACTTCGCCTATCTGGTATACCCCATAATTGGCAAATGTTAGTGTAGTGTTTGTCTCAGGTGCTCATTAATCCGACGATGATTAGCTCGGCTAAGCCATTTCGGTACTAACAACAACGCTGCCCAACCTGTTTTGCTGATTGCTAGGCTTGCTGCGCGCCACGGTATTTCGCCCGGCCGCTTTGCCATGGTATAGCGCGTCGTCTGCTTCTTCCATGCATTCTTCAATGGTCATCCAGTGCTGATACTCGCTGACGCCAAAGGTCATCGTTACTGCCAACTCCATACCGCCGTAGGTAAAGCGCTGCTGCTCGATGAGAGCGCGGCACTTCTCTGCCAAATCTACCGCACCCTCCGCATCAGTTTCGCGCAGAATAAACACAAACTCCTCACCGCCCCAGCGGGCGAACATGTCCGTAGCACGCACATTTTTGATTAAGGTAG
Source organism: Pseudomonadales bacterium (assembly GCA_051008535.1). Lineage (GTDB taxonomy): Bacteria > Pseudomonadota > Gammaproteobacteria > Pseudomonadales > JAUIET01 > JBBKXJ01. The sequence goes on from JBPCXM010000008.1 coordinate 5,770, forward strand.
CCGCCACCTCGCACAACACAAAGTCACCACATGCATGGCCAAACTCGTCGTTAAACAATTTGAAATGGTCTATATCTGCAACGATAACGGCAAATGTCTTGCCGCTGCGCCGTGCCCAAGCGATCTCACCTTCTGCGTGTTCCAGAAACGCACGTCGGTTGGCGACCTGCGTTAAAAGATCGATTTGCGCCACGCGCTCCAATTGCTGATTCGCCTCCCGCAGTTCCTCTGTGCGTTGATCAACGCTGTGCTCGAGGTTCTTCTGCAAATCGGCAAGCTCGATGGTGCGCGTTTGCAAGGTTCTTACCAGCCGCGTAATGCGATCGCCCAGCGCTACTGGCATCGATAAGAAAAATACAGCAAAACCTAAAGGTAATAAGGACGGCACACGCATCAGACGCAGATCACTGATAATATCGACCATTGCTAGCACGGCTAAAACCAGGCTGCCCGCCAACATTTTGCGCGCGTCTGTATTGCCCAGCCAGGCTTGCCTGGTAATGAAAGCTATCAAACCCACTATGGCCGGCAACATACACAGCTGCCAAATAGTTACCAGCTTGAAGTTAATGGTAAGGCTTGGCATAAGCGCGACCATCACTGTGAGCACAATAAATAAACATTGGTACCAACGCACGCCACGCCACAACTCTATTACCAATAGTCGTGCCGCAAATTCAATGGCAAGCGGTGCAAACAGGAAAATAATACCGAACTCAATCTTTTTCAGCGTGGCGAAATCGAACGGCAAGGTGAACTGCCATTGACTGGTCATAAAACTGTACGCCGAAACTGCAATGGCAAACAGGCCAAACCACAGCATTTCGGTAAACGCGCGATGACGCATGTATAGATAGCAGTGGTAACAACCGAGTACCAGATACACGGCGCAGAGTACCAACGCGAGCAACTGTGAATAAATTAACTGCCTCGTTAACTGCTCGACCGCACCGAGTAAAAATGGCCCATCGTAGGG
>JBPCXM010000009.1:0-4825 GCA_051008535.1 Pseudomonadales bacterium
CGCATACATAGCGGTAAACAAAAAGCGCAAAAGAATCGGGGCTGGTTTCCGCAATTTGCCGGCTTCGACCGGGTTGTGACCGAACATCGCCGGCCGGTACTTGACCAGCAGGATGAAAGCAAGATCACCACCGTTTGCGGCGAGGGCTGCCGCTGGCCCAAGGGTGATAAACAGAAGCCCTATCTTAACAGACTGGAGGTCGATCTTTTTTGTAGACCTATGCATCGCTATCTCCTTACACTGTTGGTTTTTGGCGGCCGAAAATGCAAACAGTTAAAATAGCCGGATCGGATAATTGACAATGACCCGGAAGTCTCTTATGTCTCCGATGTCTTCATCATCACCCTCGATGGCTATAAAGTTTGCTCGAGCGCGTATCCAGAAGCCCCTCAGAATTCCGTTTTTTGGTTTGTAGTCGATGGTAAGGTCGAATTCATTGCGGTCGGGGAGGTCAATCCCTGTGTCCGGTGCTTCGGCATCGCTCCCATACGCGACTGTGACGAAGCCGCTCAAGCCATCCACCCACCGTTCGGCGTTGTAGGAAACACCTAGCGAGTAGGCATTCTCTCCCGCACGGTCAAAATCAAGGCGCTGGATTGAGAGATAACTCGGCGTACCTCCCCAAGGCTTTTGTACGCCGAAGTCATTGGATGTCGTCGTGGCTGCGACTTTGAAAACGAAGTCTTGCCAGCCGAGTGCGAGGCGCACACCGCCGGCGTCGGTATTGAAGTCACCGATCAACTCGTCACCAGTACTGCTCTGGCGGGTGTACTGACCGGAAACGCGAAAATCGAGCTCATCACCAAGCCGGCCATGATATTCACCCTCGGTGTAAAACGAATCAAAGGTGTCTTCGCCAAAGTAATTAATCGCGCCGAGGGTGAAATTCTTGAGCAAGGTCGTACGAGCGCCAATAAGGGCCACTCCTTTGTTCGTTTCGAGGGCACCAGCAGCCTCCGACATGTCAACGAATTCGTTGCTGTCGTAATCCTTAAACTGGGTCAAATAACCTACAATGAAATCGAGTTTCGAATCCCGCCGCTCCACAATGATGCCCTCGTGGCTCGCCGGTACCGCGCGGATGTCGTGTTTGTTGACGAAGGGTAAATCCAGTCGCTGGCGCCCCACGCGGGCTTGTATACCGCCGTATTTTTCGGGGATGCGCAGGCGCAGGTTTATCTCGCCCAGCACATTAATATTGTCATTGTTGGGGCGCAGAAGTCCCGTGCCCGGTTTGTCGTTTGGAGCATGGATTTCTTCCGACATGTAATAGTTGGCCGAAAGCGCCAGGTTTTTCCACCAGCCGGAGGTGTAAGTCAATTGTCCACCGCCGGTCCAGGCTTTCGATTTGCTTGACGATGAATTTCTGCGGTCGAAATAATAGCTGCGGGCGTCGTAGCCAAACTCGGTGCCCCGAATCGGCTCTGGCTGCCGATCTAGCCACTCAGTCGCCGAGCCGAACAACGAATCCGGCGCCGCGGGCCGTTTCTTGAAACCCGATTTCAGAGGACCTTCAAGATCTTCAGCGGTCTCCGGGTGCGAGTCCGTCGCCAGAACTTCTTCGTTGGCCATGACTGTCGGGACTGCGAAATACGAAACAAACCCGCAAACAGCGAGTACTACTAAGAACATTGACCATTTTCCTGCTGTCGCACCCATTGAAGACCCACGTCCTAGTAATGCTCAATGTGCGCTGATATGTGGTAACAAGCGCCATCAAAAAGCATAGCTGATGAGTATCACACGTTAGTCACATACCAGCAATCCAGCCATTGGACTTTGGTCCAACCACCACCACCCGGCCGAGGCTAGTTTCCCTTACGTTGCGATATGTCAGATCACGCCGCGAACAAAAATTGAGAGAGGCCGCTAGCAAGGTGGTTCCAGCGCTGGATTTTTGTCGCAACGATATTCTTGGATTGCGATTTTTCTTCGAAGGGGAGGGGTGTGGCACCGAATTTACCGGTACGATATTCACGTAGCGAACCATTCTCATGCTCTCAGCGCACAGATGGGAGGCAACATAAGCGGATATGTCGCGTGCTGGTTTGTGTTATATTGCGGCAGATGCGTCGTAAATTAATCGTATCATCTTCCGGATTGCGCTAGCCCATAGAATGTCCCCCTGGCGTGTGCCGTCGAAAGGTAACATCTCGTGTTGCTTCGTCTGCGAGGCGAACGAGGCTTGCAATGGTGCATACGCCGAGTTTCTTCATGACGCGCCCGCGGTGTACTTTCACCAGTCTTTTCACTGGTGATGAGTAGCTGCGCGTTAATGTATGACACGGTGGTCGTTGTCGGCTATTCTGCTGTCATCGCTATACTTGGTGACAAAATATCGGTGCCAGTTCATCTTGGGGGTCGTCCTGGCATTGCCCACATTTGGTTTGAATTGGTCCGAGGCGCTGTTCGACTCCACTGTGTACTTCTATCTTGTTAATCTATCACAAATTGTCTTCTTTGCTTACATCTTAGTCGTTTTGATCGACTATGTATTGTCGAGGCAGCTCGTCATCCTCGACATTATTTTTGCCGTGATGTGTGCCTACCTCATTCTCGTTTCGGCCTGGATGTTCGTTTACAGTTGCATAGAGTTAAGTATTCCCGATTCGTTTTCACTTCCTGAAACTGAAGGCTATCAAGCACAGCTACAGGAATTCCTTTATTATAGTTTTGTCACGCTTTCTACGTTGGGATATGGCGACATTACACCGTTAACGAGTTATGCGAAGTCCTGGTCTATTATCGAAGCAATTATCGGTCAGTTTTATCTGGCGATTGTGTTGGCCCGATTAGTCGGGCTGCGTATCAGTTCGTGTAACTAATACAATTAAATTGAGGATGGAAAGTTCTGCTGCAAATTTAGCAGTGGAATTGACTTTCAAGTTTACGCGGTTTGATAGCTTCGAGATCTGAGTATGCGAACGCTTAAGCATGCAGCTGTTCAGCTGTTCATTGTCACCACACTCGCCACGGTTTTGCTGGGCCTGTCTTCATGTGTGGTCAGAGATTTGCGAAAAGATCTAGAGTCTGCAAGGGAGCGCTATGGATATCTCAAAGCTAAAATAACCGGACCGAGCATAAAGTCTCACGCAGTGGTTGGGTTGTTCAAGCGCGACGGCGACAGCATGTCGATCGTCAATGTGCGGACTGTTGAGGTCGGTGAAACCTTCTACTTTTTGGTTCCGGACGCGAACTACACGCTGTTTGCCTTCGCAGATGACAACCATGATTTTATTTACCAGCCGGGTGAGCCCGCTGTACGTGTCGAGAATCCACTGATAAACCGTTTGAAGGACTTCGAATCCAAGAGTCGTGTGGAGTACGAGGCGATGGTCGAGCAGAAATTTTTGCTATCCAGTAGTGTCGTGCTAGATCAGCAGCTCGATTTTTCCGTAGAAGCGTTGCGTGAGCGAAGTAATGTCGTAGCTAACTTTCTGGGGGTCGTGGATTGGGGCGATGACAGATTTTCCGACGCGAACATCAGACGTGGAATGTGGGAGCCGAGTGCTTTTCAAGATCAAGTGGGCTATGGGCTCTACTCACTGAAGGAGTTCGATCCAAGCCAGAAATCCATCCTGCTTGTGCACGGCATTAACGGATCCCCGCGTGATTTTCGTGCTCTTGTCGAACAGCTTCCGTTGGGCTACCAGGCGCTGTTGTTTCACTACCCCAGTGGTTTCTCTCTTGAACACAGCGCGTATATGTTGACCGACGCACTGGAAGAGTTGCTGCGCCGGTACGACATCCCGGATTTGGACGTAATAGCGCACAGCATGGGTGGTTTGGTCAGCCAGGGAATGCTCTATCAACTTGAAGAAGGGCTGCGTATGCGGATTGAAAACTTTATTACCCTGGCGACACCATTCGCGGGGCATGCCGCTGCTGGACTTGGTATCAAATGGGCGCCAACGGTGGCACCGGTATGGTGGGCCATGGCGCCCAACAGCCGTTATCTGCAGAAAATATCAACGGTTGACCTATCGTCGGGCCCAAACCACCACTTGATTTTTTCCTTCAGCCGGCAAGCCGGCGGCGACAGCAAGGGAGATGACGGCGTGGTCAGCGTGAAAAGTCAGTTGGCATACCCAGCACAGCGTAATGTCACGGGCATGTACGGTATCGCTGACGACCACAACGGTGTGATCGGCAATGCCTGCACTGTGGCGCTTCTGGAAGACATACTTGCCGATGGTAGCTCCAAGGTTCCGTTTCCCGGATGTTGAGCAGTCGAACTTTGTGCTGACGGCGTACAATGTTAACGACTGATTGACGAGCGCCCAAAAACGTTGCCAACGCGAAGGAAATAGTTGCCGCCCCCGTCCTCTTCATAGCCATAGCCGATATACACAGGGCCCAGCGGAGAGCGGTAACCAAAATACAGGCTGCCGTTGAAGATGCCATCACTAAAAATATCGTCTCGGTCCGCTACGGCGTTGCCGTATTCCAGAGTCGTTCCGATATAGGCGGGCAGTAAGGCGGACTCGCTGAATTTATAGCGGTAACCACCGAATACCATGCCAAAGTGCTGCCCATTGCGTTCATTTTCCTTAAAACCTGATAGTTGAGTGAAGCCGCCGGCACTGAATTCGTTTTGCACGGGTGCGTCATCATCAAGTGTGGTGTTATACCGCAGGCCACCCATGTACGTGTGCCGATCGACGGTCCAGGCATGGAAAGCCGTTGCGCGTATTTGTTCAAATTCGTCATCAGAGCCCAGTTCATCGCGGTAGTTCGCGTACTCAATATCAGCCAAACTGCCGGATGATGGAAAGTATCTATCATCCAGGCGATCATATTGCGCTTGTAGAACAACGGCGCCACT
>JBPCXM010000010.1:0-2790 GCA_051008535.1 Pseudomonadales bacterium
TAGTGCGCACGCTACCGAGCGTCCAGATCGGTGACATGGAAAAACCCTTGGCATCAGTGGGCACCACAAACATAGTTAGGCCTTTGTGCTTTGGCGCATCGGGATCTGTGCGCGCCGCCAGCCAAACATAGTCGGCATAATCGGCGAGACTGGTCCAGATCTTTTGGCCATTGATTATCCAATCATCGCCGTCGCGTACCGCCTTGGTTTTCAATGCAGCCAGGTCGGTGCCTGCACCCGGTTCGGAGTAACCGATGGCGACCACGGTTTCGCCTTGCAAAATACCTTTGACGACTTTGTCCCGCACCAGAGGTGACGCGTGCTCAGCCATCACCGGCCCGCACGCCTCGATTGTTAAAAACGGATAAGGAAAGCCGGTACGGACTATTTCTTCAGTAAAAATATATTGATCAACCGCAGTTGCCTCGCTGCCGCCCATTTCTTTCGGCCAGCTCAGCGAGATGTAACCATCGGCGCCGAGTTTCTTCATTGCTTTGCGAAACTCCGGCCCACCCCCTTCTTCCGCTCCCGCGGCCGCCAATTCCGCTTCCAACTCGGGTGTGAACAAATCTTTCAGGTATGCACGGATCTTTTTTTGTAGCGCCAGCTGCTCATCATTGAACTGAATTTTCATGCAAGTCCTCGTGGAAAATTCTTTACTCGAACAGGGAGTTATTCAATACTATCTACATGCATGTTGCTATATTTATGAGCAATCTGTAACGCGTAGTGAAGCAAGCTACTTGCTCCAGCGAGGAGTACCAACGCCGTTGGAAACGGCGTGTTCGGCTGATGCTGTTCGAAAATCAATCAAACAAATGCATGCCCCGCTAAGAATGAGAACGCGGTCACGTTTCTTCTGATCACCTGAACTTAGGGGCGTTCATATACGATTGTTAAAACTATCAAATATTTACACATAACTAAGTATTCAAATTTTAAGTTTGAACATGCATAATGGCGCCCAGCTCACTGTGGAGGCATGCGCTGAGCACCGGTACCAAAAACAACTTAGGAGTTATCCATGAAGAAACTGAATCGTTCGAAACTGGCTATTGTTGCTGCAGGATTGACTGTAATGATCATGAGTGGTTGTGCGACTAATCCAACCGAACGTCTGGACGCCCTCGACGCCGCCGTTGCCAAGGCCCAAGCCGACGCTGACGCCGCTATGTCTGCCGCACAAAGCGCACAATCGGACGCGGCTAGCGCGCAAAGTGCGGCCACTGCGGCACAAGATAGTGCTAACGAAGCGGTAACCACTTCCCAGCGTCTAACGGAAAGCTGCTGTCGTAAATAGGTAACTCGCGTTAGCTAGTTAGTGCGCATCTGAAAAGCGGTGCGCGCTAATTGGTTACGATATCCTCGACGACAGGCGCCGTAATCGGTACCGGAAGTCCATTGTGTTTGCGCGCGCTTTGTTCTGCTAAGTCCCAATTGATTGCTGCTTCATGATTTTTATGTGCATCAATCACTGTGCCCACCATCCGCGTCAAATCCAGTCCGCTCTGCTCGAACTCTTCCGACAATGGTTTATGCGCTTCTAAATACAAACGTCCCTGGCGCCATCCCGCTTTGTACGGCATTTTTATTATATTGACCGCCGTTCCCCGTTTCACTGACTTCACAAACTTCTCGATATCCTCTGGGTAAAGTCGAATGCAGCCATGGCTGACCCGCATGCCCACACCGAGTGGTTTGTTGGTACCGTGCATTAAATAACCAGGCATGGTGAGATATATCGCATATTCGCCCAGTGGGTTGTCTGGTCCAGCCGGCACCGAAAAGCCCAATTCGTCACCTTCAGCCGCGTGTTCTTCGCGGATCGACTTCGGCGGATACCAAGTTGGTTTGTGAGCAGAAAACGTAATTTTGGTGCGGCCTTCAGGCGTCGTCCAGCCTTCGCGGCCGATACCGATTGGATAAGTCACGACGGTATTTTCACCAGGTGGATAATAGTACAAACGTAGTTCTGCCAAATTCAGCACCACCCCGCTGCGCGCACCCGGTGGCAAAATAAAACGCGTGGGAAGGTTAACCTTAGTGCCCTCTCCCGGTAACCATGGATTCAGCGTTGGGTTGGCCGTCACAATTTCGCGGTACCCCAACCCGTAGCGCATCGCAATCGCAGGCAAGGTATCTTCGTAACGCGAAATCACATAAGCCGGGTTGCCCACCACATCGTCACCGTTAGGTGGCAGTTCGAAGGTCAACGATTGTGCGCCTGCCGAAAAAAGCAGCACGGCACAGCAAAACGAAAATATCTGGTTACGCGAAAACATAGTTGAAGTGTAAATACTATTCACTCAGTAAAGGTAGCAGATTTAGGGGCAGCGTCAAAATTACTTCAGCTGGCCGCTCCAGCGCGGTCGGGTTTTTACGTCGGCTTGGACAAAGCGTTAGCAACATCGGTTCCCGCGTCCGTTTCGTCCGCGTCGAACACACCATCGAGATCACGGTCAATACCCATGCGTATGCCGTTGCTCGGGGGCACACAGGTGAACGTAACAACATTAGCTCCACTTCGGGCGGTACTTTTTAACTGCGCTGGCGAAACTGGTTCAACGCTGGTACGGTCAACAATAAATTGCGCATCATCGTCTAGCACGGCTCCTCGCCGCTCGCCATCGATCACGCCTTTAGCGATAAGGTCGCATTCAGGTCGCGGCGCAGTAACCTGTGCGCGTTGCAACAATAGCTCAAAGCGCGCATCCAAGTCTGCATCGCCACTATTCGCTGCCGATAATGTGACTTGCTGACCGACTATCGGCGCCAGATCAGAGTCTACTG
>JBPCXM010000011.1:0-3792 GCA_051008535.1 Pseudomonadales bacterium
GGCTAGGGTCGGATGCACATAATCACGCATGGCGGCGAATGGCTTTACACCGGTACTGAGCGTTTGATGTGACAGGGCAAACAACATGATGCAACCAATCAGCATGGCGACCGGTTGTACCCACAACAACTCATAGCCATAGACCCCGCCTATGGTAAGCGAGGCGATGGCACTGCCGCCGCCCAAGGTCATGGCTCCTTGCAACCATCCAGGACCGCTCAGGCTGAGGTAGGTGGGGATGCGCTGCAATACAGGTCTTGCAGCCAGTGCCTGCAACGCGTGGGATTCCTCAATGAGTTGGTCCAAGTTATACCCTCATTCTCATCGGTAGGAGCGACTCATATCGATATTCGCTTCCAAATCGACCTGCTCGCGCAGTTGCGAGCCGGCCATGCGCTCCGCCAATCTTAACTGGTAAGCGGCGCTGTCAAGGGGTAAGTTGACGCTGCGTTGTTCCCATGTTGATAGTAACATGCTGTTGGCCAATGCCAGCGAGTTTAACCCCTCCTCCGCCGGAGCGATCAGAGGGGCGCCGCGGAGAATGGTATCGACGAAGTTAGACAGAACGGCTGCGTGTTGGTTACCGGAACGGTCCGGAGTGATGTCTCTTGTTTGCGATGCCGGCATACCGAACATGTCGCGGGTGCTGCGGTTGTATTCGCTGGTGGCAGGCTGGTTTTCGGTCAGTAGGAGTTGCTTGCCGTCGAAAGTCAAGCTGCCTTCGTCGCCGACAATGTCCAGCCGGTTGCATCCTGGGGCCTCACCCGTGGAGCCGATAAAAACGCCGCTGGCGCCGTTGTCATACTCGAAGTAAGCGGTGGCTTCATCCTCCACCTCGATATCGTGATAGCGACCAAAACGACAGAAGGCGTGCACCCGGTCTGGCATGCCGCACAGCCACTGGAAGATATCCAGGTTGTGAATACACTGGTTGACCAGCAGGCCGCCCCCTTCTCCACACCAGGTGGCGCGCCAGTCACTAACCTGGAAGTAGATCTCCGGGCGGAACCAGTTGGTCATGGTCCAGTGGCAGCGGGTAATATCGCCCAACTGGCCCTGCGCTATGCAGTCACGCATCGTGATAAACAGAGGGTCGGCTCGCTGGTTCAACATCAGTGCGAAGATCTGGTCCGGCTGTTGCAGAGCGAGTAAGTTCTCCGCTTCCTGTAGCGACAGGCCGATGGGCTTTTCCATCATGACATGTAAGCCGGCGCGCAAGGCGCAGGCCCCTATGCTGGCATGGCTAAAGGTGGGGGTAGCGACCAATACGGCGTCGCAGCTACCACTGGTTATTAACTCTTGATAGTCGGTGAAGTGCGGCACCCCAAGTGCGCCGCAAAGATCGCTGGGTTGGCGACTACACAACGCAGCAAGGTGGCAATTTGGCACGAGCTGCGCAACGATATTATCGATATGTTGGCGGGCGATATTGCCTAGACCGATCAGCCCGAGCCTGAGCTCGGCTTGAGTGTTCATTGGCCGTCCCCGAATATCGACACTGCTTAAGTTGACTCTTTCCCCCCTTTGCAAATATGTCGAGGTTGATGCAAACCGGGTTCTGGTAAACTGGTAAGGCCAACTTAAGGATTCCTTTTCCCACTGTCAAGTGTATCTGTATTTGCAATGCACTACAGATCGGACCGATACTTTCGGGTACTGCTCATAGTGCGCATAGCGGCAGCGTACAAAATTGTTCGTGGGGACCGGTCGTCTAGTTCATTTGACTGAACAGAACTTCCATTTCTTTTAGATTAAGACCACCGTCGCTGTCGCTGTCTAACAAACGCCACTTCGAACCGATGCCACGCCGCAGCCCCGCTGGCAGCTCTGCTCTTGACACCTTGCCATCGATATCCTTATCCAGATATCCCATCCATTGCGCGGTATCTGACGTGAGCAAGCTGTGAGTCGGTTTGTCCGTACTCTCATTGTCCCAACTGTAGCTAACTGATCCATAGAGCATTTCATCGCGTGACTGCAAACCCCACGGTACCGTACGATTTGGGTCGGGATTACCAGGGTTTTTTAGCGAGTTATTATAAATAGTACTGTGGACGATTTTAGTCCCCTTCGGCACTTTCTTCGGTTCGACAAACGCGTACGTTCGCTGCCAGTTAAAATCATAATTGGGGACTGACAATATCAATTCGCTCTCACCATTTGGATATTGCAACTCAAACGAAGACGATTTTCCCCGATAGTGCGAATGTGGTACCAGGGAATATATAGTCGCATCATCCCAAAACTCGAAGTACGCATACTCTTGATGCTGCTCCGTATTGGCGGGAATTTCGATAGACGTGTTGACAACAACTTGCTGACGCAAAAATTTCTTCGGCGGCTTGTCCGCGAAATACAAGCCAACCCTTGTGCGGTCGGTGGTCGCCTTGCCGAATGGCGTGTAATGCATCTGAAATAAGTATTCGCCGCCGACTGGCACAAACACGCCGGTGCCGTTAGGCATGCGTGCTGACTCATTGCCCGGGGCATAGCCCATGATGTAATTTTGAAAAACGCTGTCGGTTTTCATGTTGTCAACGACTTTATCCGCTGCACCCATCAGCACATGGTGTACGACCTTGCTATCACCAGGGATTAAGCTTGCCGCGACCACCCAAACATCTTTGTCCAGCGGGTTTTTAACGGTTGGAAACTGGTACTCAACCACCCCGGTGGCCGGTACATGGAATGCAGGAATCTCCAACACCAAATCCGGTTCGCCAAGCGGCCAGTCATCGCTGCGTGGAGGAATACTCTGCAACGGATCCTTCCCTTTACTTCGTTCCGCGCCTGCTTCAATCCAGTTAATCAGGGCTTGCGCGTCTTCATCGGACAATCCGGCATCATTACGCCAGTGACCAACAGCGGGATCGGCGTGCCATGGCGGCATGCGTTTGGTGCGTATCACCTCGCGCATCATGGGCGCGAACCCGTGAATCATGCGGTACTCCGACATTGCCCAGGGCGCGATACCGCCTTCTATATGACACGCCATGCAATTTTTTTTCAAAATAGGAACAATCGTGTCGCTGTAACTAATGGTTTGCTGCTTGTTACGTTGAGGGAAATTGATGATGCAACCAGGTGATTTGACTTCGCTGAATACCGGCGCTTTGCCATCGATCAGAGCATCCAGCGCATCACGTACATAATGTTCAGTGGCTTCCTTCTTTTGCCGTTCATAGCCAACCCGATTGTTTAGTGCACCGCGGTACACGATTTTCCAATCGCGTGGATCTATGACTAACACTTCAGCCGTGCGGTTCAGGGCGAGCGACGGGCCAATGATTTGCGCGCTATCATGCAGGATAGGAATATCAATGGCATAGCTCGCCGCTTCGCTGGCTATGGCTTCTCGTGTATCCTGCGGATTGGCATTGAGCATAAAGACTTGAACGCCACGGCCCGCATAATCATCGCGTAGTGTCTTATAATCCGCCAGTAGCGAACGTACAATCTGGCAGCCGTTGCCCTGCACGATCAATACTATCGCGCTGGCATCATCGTGATAATAGAGTTGTTGTGCCTTGCCGGTATGATCTAGCAAAACGAAGTCGTCCACCAGCTGAGAATCCCCCATTGCCGAAAAAGCGAATGAATGCACGAATAAGGTGCATGAAATTAAAATCGCTCTTGCCAACGAATTGACTGCAATCAATCCCATAAAAAGACTTCCTAAATACTGATAAGTAGATATTTTACTCGTTAGAGCGCCACTTAGACATATACACCGAGTTTACTTTGTCATTTTCAGTTGCAACATAAACATGTATAATATATACATGGATAAGT
>JBPCXM010000012.1:0-7892 GCA_051008535.1 Pseudomonadales bacterium
GTGTTGACCATATCATAAGTGACAACCATTTCCTCTATGCTTTCGTCGCGACTGGCCATCGCTCGGGCGGTTTCAACCTGCTGGCGCCGACCGACAATACCGCCGTGGGTACGGTGGAGCCTGAAGATCTGCTCTCCTATGAGTTGGGTTACAAAGGCAGCTTTCTGGACAACCGGGTAAACTTCGCCAGCGCCGTGTATTTCTATGATTACTCTGACTTGCAGGTCTTGAAAAGCACTGCGCAAAGCGGTGTTACGGTAGCCGTGTACGAAAACGCCGCCGAGGCCAGCGCGTGGGGCATTGAAACGGAGGTAATAGCGCTGCTGACCGAGGGGCTATCTGTGAGTGGCACCTACTCGTACAACGACAGCGAATACGAGGATTTTGAGTCGCTGGACAGCAATGCCTGCGCATTGGGTCCACAACAGGAAGGTCGGGTTCTCGACCCTCTCTGTACCGATGATCTCGATTTGAGTGGCAATGTATTCCCACGGTCTCCAGACCACAAGCTGTCGCTCAATCTGACCTATGAGTGGGAGCTGCTGGCACTGGACTGGCGCGCTACCACCAGCTATCAGTATACCGGCGAGCAGTATACGACCGCCTTCAACAACGACCTCTATGATTTTATCGATAGCTGGGATCGTTGGGACGCGCGTTTGAGCGTCGCGTCTCCAGAAACGACCTGGGAGTTGACCGCTTTTGTCAAAAATATCGCTGACGACAGGGAAGAGACCGGCCGCGCCCGACCTAGCACCGTTTCTGGTCTTGCAGCATCCTCGTTGACTGATCCACGCACCTATGGTCTCCGGTTCACCTACAACTTCTAACATGTTCGAAACCACTCGCATCGCCGTTTACTGCTTGCTGTTTATAAGCATAAATATTTGCGCCACCGGTCTTGAAGACGTTGATCACGAGGAGATTACCATCTGGAGCCAGGGCCTGCGCCTGGCAGGCGATATTTATAAACCCAAGGATTTAGAACCAAGCGTTAAGTTGCCGGGCATACTGCTCGTGCATGGCTGGGGCGGCAATAAGGAGCATTTGAAAAAGCGCTACGGGCCACAGTTTGCCGAGGCCGGATTTATCGTACTCGCCTTCGACTACAAAGGTTGGGGCAAGAGCGATGGCCCGTTGCTGCTAGCAGAACCACTGCCTTTAAGCGAAGAAAGCGCTGACGTTTCGGTCAATGCCAAGCATATTCGCCAGGTTGTCAATCCGCTATCTATGCTGGAGGATGCCCGCGCCGCCCTGCACTATCTTGTCGGTGAACCCCAGGTCATGGCCAACAATATCGGGATCTGGGGAACCAGCCTCGGCGGCGGCCTGGCGCTGGTGACGGCGGCAAATGACGATCGCATCAAGGCGTTCGTTGACCAAATTGGCGCCGTAAACTACAAGGCCAATCTGGAAATGATTACCGACGACATGTCACGTCGATGGGAAACACAGGCCGCACGTGGCGCAATCCCGCCCTACCCCGGCAAGGAGGCCGTCGTCAATCCTGCTTTAAAGGGCTTTCCCGACTGGGTTGCCATGAAGCGCTACGACCCCTTCGCCTACGTTGAGCGGTTAAACGTACCAACACTGATTATCGACGCGGAAGAGGAAGAGTTGTTTGCCAGAGAGAAAAATGGCCTGGTGCTGCATGCGGCGATCAAAGATCGTCTTGAATCAAAATATGTGACCTACCCCGGTAAACATTACGATATGTACCGAGGCGAGCAATACCAGAACGCGCTGCGCGACGCCACTGCGTGGTTTGTTGAGCACTTAAAGGGTAGCAAAGAGGGGAGCCTTCTCTATAAGGAATACTGCGCGCTTTGCCATTCCATCCCGGAAGTGCGAGCACCCGCCTTTAGCGCTCTCAAAGCCATGAGTCAGGAAAAACTGCTGTTTTCGATGACTACGGGTAAGATGAAAGAACAGTCTTCCAGGCTAACAGATAGAGAACGTGAAACTGTCGCAAAATACCTGAGTGCTGGTGTTGAAGACCCTCGCGCCTGGGAAAGCACAGTAGCGTGTGCAGAGGGCCAGGTACTGGCACAAGATATGTCTGCCACGGTTAGCAATTGGGGGCTGGGAAGTAAGAACCTGCGCTACCAGCCCGCGCAAACAGCGGGCCTTGCGGCGGCAGACCTACCAAATCTTGAACTCGCTTGGGCACAGGGGTTTCCCGGGACCACTGAAATGCGTTCGCAGCCTGTTATTACCGATGACGCGCTATTTGTCGGTGTGCAGGAAGCCAGCTCGGTTTACGCGTTTGACCTCGATACGGGCTGTTTGAAGTGGACTTATCGAGGCAATGCCCCGGTTCGCTCGTCACTGAGTTTTGGTCGCATGCCCGACACAGATATACCCTTCCTCTTTTACGGTGATGGCGGTGGCAATGTACATGTTATTAATGCCATCGATGGCAGCAAGGTTTGGTCTGTCGCAGTTGAGCTAGACGACGCGGCTATCACCGGCACTCCCGTTTTGCATGAAGAGCGCATTTATGTGCCGCTCTCAACCAATGAGATCGGTAAAACGTTTAGAGCCACCTACGAGTGTTGCAAAGCTCACGGCGGCGTGCGGGCGCTAGATGTTCGTACCGGTAAAACTGTGTGGACTTACGAAACAACGGCTGAAGCTAATCCAATGGGCAAGAATTCCGTCGGCACACCTTTGTGGGGGCCATCGGGCGCGCCGGTGTGGACAACGCCGGCCATCGATGCAAAGCGTAACCGGCTGTATATAGGCACCGGCGAAAACTATTCTCACCCAGCCACAATAACAAGCGACGCCATTATTGCCCTGGATCTCGATAGCGGTGAGCCCGCGTGGATTTATCAGGCGCTTGAAAGCGACGTGTACACCATGGCTTGCCGCAGCTATATAGGCTTTCCCGATGGGCCCAATTGCCCTGAGAATTATGGGCCCGATTTTGATTTTGGTGCATCGGTCATCATCGTTAGCGATAAAAATGGCAAAGATATTCTCCTCGCAGGCCAGAAATCTGGCGATGTGTATGGCCTAGACCCGGATAACAAAGGCGCCGTTATCTGGCACAAGAAATTGTCTGACGGCACGCCGGTGGGCGGTGTGCATTGGGGCATGAGCGTGGTCGGAGACAGAGTTTTTGTACCCATCGCCGATCCCGAATGGCCAATTAGCACCTGGCAATATTCGCCGAAGCCTGGCGTGGTCGCGCTTGACGTCAGCACCGGCAAGGAGCAATGGCGGCACAAGGCTTTCCGCGATTGTGATATTGATCCAAACGGTTTTAACGCAATAACGAAAACTCATGCCCAACCCTGGCCCAAATGCCATTTTCTCTATGGGTTTTCGGGCGCGGCTACCGGTATTGATGGCGCCGTACTGGCAGGGCAGCTTAACGGCAAGCTGAATGCATTTTCGACCGACGATGGCTCCCTACTGTGGCAATTCGATACCAACCGATCGTTCGATACGCTCAATGGAGTCACAGCTCATGGTGGAGCGATAGACAATGCCGGCCCCATTGTCGGTAACGGCCGGCTCGTGCTGCAAAGTGGATACAGCTATATAAACCAAATGCCTGGGAACGTTCTTCTTGTTTTTAGAGTGAAAGAAACGTCTGCTCTGGAACCGTAGATACCAAGTACCGTCCTGTTGAAAACCTGTGGGGTTCGCTGGTTGATTGACTAGGCCGCTGATACCATAAACTCGTCAGTTTACATCTGGCTTCAGGTGCAGCATTCTACCGCCGTCAAACAGCGCAACCACTGAAAGTTGTTGGCGGCTTTTCCTCAGGCCGGGGTCTAGTTCGATGGAAAATCCTATCGGTGCTTCTACATCCAAGCCGTGGTCTGCGGCTACCAAAGGTCTAGTGAGTCGCAGAAAGCTGTTGGACACTGCCTCACCATTTTTCAACAGCACAATTTGCGCTGCGCTGCGACCTTCTTCAGTATCGTAAGCCCAGCCTTCGAAATTCGCCAATGGAGAGCTAGTCGGCGAGTGGGAGCTTGATCCAATCAGGCCTTTACCCATCTTCCATTGCTGCGCAGCGTGACGCACGGTACTAATCTCCCCGCTATCGTCTAATTCGATTTCCCATCCAGCAACGGAATTGACCAACGGTAATGGGGCCAAGGCCCCAGCCACTAATGTCAACGGAGTAATGTGGTTAACTCCCTGCTGGAAACGGCGCGGATCCAGCATCACCGAAATCCTTCCTTCGTCGCCATAAGTTTCGCTACTTCCCGCAACAACACCATTGAGCGCAATCAAGATATCGGTGCCAGCATGCGCTCCTGCAAGAGTGCCAGTTAAGCGTGCGGGTAGAAAACCACTCTCCACATCCACATTGGCGTACCACTCGGGTCGGTCTAGATCGAGTGACAGAGGTGTATCCGCTTCCAGCTTCATCTTGCTCAAACTCTTGCCCAGGTAATTCTGTCCGGCCCCTAGACCCATCGAATCCAGCACAGTTTTTCCTGGTGGCACTACAGCTGAAATGCGCTTAATAGCCGTGTCCATATCCAACGCTGCTTCAAAGTTGGCATTAACATCGCCGGCTTCATGAATGCTGCGCTGTACAGCCTTCCAATCGTCCGCAATCAGCGACTGCCCATCAACAGCCTTATTCATAGACAACCCGAGCACGTCGGCAACTGTAGGAAATACGTCAATAGTTTCAACCGGGCGATCGTCCCGCTCCCCTAGCGTTTGGCCGGGGTATTTGATAAACAAAGGCACTCTAGCGACACCAGCAAGGGTAGCGGCAACCGGAATACGGCGCTGTTTGTTGGCAGCAAAAGAGACGCCGTGGTCGGAGGTCACAACGAGCAGAATGTCATCCATACGCCCACTATTTATCAGGGTATCGAGCATTTCCCCTAATAATTGGTCGACAAACTCCACCTGCATGCCATAACGCAATACGCCCTGATTGACCAGATGTTGATTATCCCCCCAATCGTATGCGTGGTTAGACTGGCCCGGCGCAAATCGGCCGTTATAGACGGTGCCGTCAGGCAGGTAAATCCAGGGGATATGCGGCAAAGCTAGATGGAAGTAGTCAACATCTGCACCTTCATTCTCGGTCAGATTGAAGAGGAATTTCTGAAATCGCTTTTTGTCGTCTGCGGACATATCCGCAATCATGGCCATAAACCAGTGAGCGCTATCCTCGGCGGCAGGAGGCGCTGAGTCCTCATGCCGACTGAATCCACTCCAGCTGCTGGAGATGGAGGGTAACCATCTTTCCGCCAGCGTAGATGGCAGGGCCACATGGAGATACACAATCAGCGCATCGCTATACATTGCCGATCGATCGAACATCAGCGTCGACTGCTCCTCAGACGGCTCACAAACAAACTTCGGGCACAATCGTGTGACGGTCTCAAGCGCGGAAATCTTGTGGCTTGTTGCAAGTACCGTAAACATATTCTGCGGAAACTGGCTATAGACTGGCTGAGTGTCACTGTCTACCCGCATTCCCGCCAGGATAGCCGGCACGGCGCGTTGGGTTTGGGTCGATACCGTCGTGGTATTGCTATACCAGGTACTCAACGCGGCTAGTCGCGCGAAATTAGGCAAACGTTTCGCGTCGATATCACCTGCCTTGGTCGAAATAACCGCCTGTGATAACTCATCCAATACCAGCATGACCACCGGCGTCTTATTTCCGACTACCGTTGCCTTGACCTTACCTTCTTCGTTTATCAACAGTTTCTTGACCGGTGAAAAAAACAAAAAAGAAACCAACAACAGCGGGCTCACCAGGCCAAGCAGCTGTAGAAATGAACTTGCCGGCGCTTTGCTTGCGTACAGCCATCCAGCTAGAAGAGCCATCGCACAAGCAACCGTAAAAGCCAACGTTGAACCAACCGCAGGCAGCTGTGCCAACAACCACAAACCCGACAGCAAACCTACCAACAAATATTCTGCGATAACGGCAAACGTGAGGTGTATGCGACGCAGCACGCCCAACAAAAGGACCAATAGTGTCGGTGGCACCAGATAGACCACGAATGCAAAGCCTATAATATTTGTGGCAGTGGCTCTGTGGGCCACAAAAAAGGTCGCACCTTCGCCCAACGTGGCTAGCAGCGGCAATGCAATGGCCGCTGCACACAAGCCCAGCAGCACCAGGCTGGTCTTTAAGAGGTTTTGTCGAGCATGCATCAAGTGAACGACAGAGAAGCTGCGCTATTTCTGCACATCGTCTGCTGGATAATCCCGGACAGAAGTATTAGGTAGACAGTACACATTACCCGACAATTCGATAACACGGCGCGTAAGCTTCTCCGGGGAGCTTCATACGCTTACTTGCTATAAAAGACGCCAATAGCGAGTTCAATGCATCCAAAACGCTAGCTTCGCCGTGAACTTCATAAGGGCCATGCTGTTCAATAGCGCGAATACCTTCGTCTTTTAGGTTGCCAGCAACCACACCCGAGAAAAAGCTACGTAGGTTTGCTGCCAGCGCATGGCTCTCCAATTGCGAACTCAACGCAAGATTGCGCATGTTTTCATGGGTCGGAGCAAATGGCTGTTGAAAAGGTGTGTCGATTTTCAGCAACCAGTTAAAATAGTAAGCATCGTTGCTGACCCTGCGGAAATCGCGCACTTGATCGA
Organism: Pseudomonadales bacterium; assembly: GCA_051008535.1. Lineage (GTDB taxonomy): Bacteria > Pseudomonadota > Gammaproteobacteria > Pseudomonadales > JAUIET01 > JBBKXJ01. The sequence continues at coordinate 6,607 of JBPCXM010000012.1, forward strand.
AGCCCTCCTGCATGGCGCGCGCTACCCGTACCGGGTCATCGATGATGATTCGGTAACGTGTTTGTGCCTCTTGACCGAGGGTCACACCGATAAACTGATGCATTTGCTCGAAATAGTCTTGCGCGGTCTTCGGACCGGTAAATACCAGCGGGAACGGGATATTGGCATTGTCAGGATGCAGCAATATGCCGAGAAGATACATAATCTCCTCGGCCGTGCCGACGCCACCAGGAAACACCACGATGCCATGGCCGGTACGCACAAAGGCCTCCAGGCGCTTCTCAATGTCGGGCAGAATAACGAGATCATTCACGATTGGGTTGGGCGCTTCTGCGGCGATAATACCGGGCTCGGTGATACCCAAATACTGGCCACCGACGATACGCTGTTTGGCGTGCCCAATGGTGGCGCCCTTCATGGGTCCTTTCATTGCGCCCTGGCCACAGCCGGTACAAATATCCAAACCGCGCAGCCCTAATTCGTACCCCAGTACTTTTGAATAATCGTACTCCACTCGGCTAATCGAATGTCCACCCCAGCACACCACCAGGCGCGGTTCAGTTCCTGGCCGGAGGATATCGGCATTGCGTAGAATATGGAACACCGCATCGGTGACGCCGGCCGACGACTGCAGATCAATTTTCGGATTACCTTGAATCTCATCGCCGACGTAAATAATGTCGCGCAGCACCGCGAACAAGTGTTCATTGATGCCTTTGATTATTTTTCCATCTACGAACGCACTGGCAGGCGCGCCGGAGACGGCGAGCTTAATACCCCGCTCCTGCTGGATGACGCTGATATCGAACGTTTGATAGCGCTCAAGCAGCTCCTTGCCGTCATCCGTGAAATTGCCACTGTTAAGCACGGCCAGCGAGCAGGCGCGAAACAACTTATACAATCCACCCTGACTGGCATCGAGAAGTTTGTTGATTTCAGCCCTGGACAATACATCTAGCCTGCCTGCGGGAGAGATTGTGGCGTCTATTACATCGAATTTCATGCTGCTTATTGTTAATCACGGCTGGGTTAGCTTGTCGCCCGCCGTTTTTCGGCAGGCGATTTTTATAAGCGTGTAAGTGATACGCTATCATCGTTATATTGCCGCAATAATACAATGCAAATATGGCTAGTCCCGATTTGTGCTAGAGATTACCGGGCAGCTACCTTAACCGACACCGTTTGTTTTTTACCCGATTTAAAGATCAGGCTCATATCGACCTTCTGCCCACGGGTCAAATGCTGTAGCGGTCCCATCAACATCAAATGTTTACCGCCTGGCTCGA
>JBPCXM010000013.1:0-7883 GCA_051008535.1 Pseudomonadales bacterium
GTGTTTATTGCTATATAATGCGCGCCGGTTTATGACTTAATCTTGCTACGGAAAGACCATGACTCTCGAAGACGAACAAACAAATAACACTCATGATGATTCAGACAGCTTTGTCGACGCGATGGCCGGGCTTGCTCTCGTCACCCTATTCGTCGTGACAATGGTGTTCTGGGTTAGCCAGCAATAGTTATTGCAGCGCGAAACTGTAGTTAGCTGGCGCCACTGCTGTGCAATACTGTAGTCACCACCAGATACACCCCACCGACAAATAGCACAGTAAAAACTATACCGCCGACAATATAGGGCAGAATACTGTTTTGCTCGAAGTCGCGTTTGCGGTTCTTGCTGTTTTGCACACCAAATGCTGCTGCTGCAACGCTGGCGATTACTTGCAGCGAAGACGGTTTTTCAGGTGCGTCTTGATTGTCTTCGATATCACTCATCAAGCTTCGTGTCCGTTGTTGAATAGCTAATGCGCTAACCCGTTAACGTCGGGCTAAGTCGAGTGAAAGCTTCATGCATCATAAGCGAGATTCGGTCGCAACCATCTTTCCAGTGCTTTTACCGGCATGCCCTTTCGCTCGGCCAGACTTTCGACCTGGTCTTTTTCAATTTTGCCCACCGCAAAATAACGCGCTTCCGGATGGGAGAAGTAAAAACCACTGACCGATGCCGCAGGAGTCATAGCGTAATGTTCGGTCAGCGCGACCTGGGTATTCGCCTGCGCTTCTAATAGCCCAAACAACGCGGTTTTTTCGGTATGATCTGGGCACGCGGGATAGCCTGGCGCCGGCCGTACGCCGCGGTATTTTTCCTTGATCAATTCTTCGTTCGAGAGGTTTTCGTCTGCGGCGTAGGGCCAGAATTCGGTACGCACGCGGCGATGCATGTGTTCCGCAAATGCTTCGGCCAAGCGGTCTGCCAACGCCTTCACCATGATGGAGTTGTAATCATCATGGGCATCTTCAAACTGCTTTGCCAGTGCTTCCGCGCCCAACCCGGCGGTAACTACGAAGCCGCCGACATAATCGCTGACGCCACTTGTCTTCGGCGCGACAAAATCGGCCAGGCTAAAATTCACCTGACCATTAACCTTGTCTGTTTGCTGGCGCATATGGTGCAGCGTATGCAATATCGAGCCGCGCGACTCATCGTCATACACTTCGATATCGTCTGCATCTACCCGGTTGGCTGGCCAAAATCCTATCACCGCATTTGCCTGCAGCAATTTCTCGTCGACAATGCGGTGTAGCATTTTTTGCGCATCGTCAAACAAATTGCGCGCGGCCTCGCCGACTACGGCGTCGTCGAGTATCTTCGGGTATTTGCCCGCCAGCTCCCAAGTGATAAAAAATGGTGTCCAGTCTATGGTATCTAACAGTTCTTCCAAAGGGTAGCTGGTAAACGCTTTCGTACCAGTAAATGATGGCGCGGGAGGGGTATAACCACTCCAGTCGAATTGAAGCGCATTTGCTTTCGCCTCGGCGTAACTGATGCGCGACCCTTTGCTAGTGCGATTGGCATTGCGCACCCGAATTTTCTCGTATTCTTCGCGGCGTTCGACGACGAAAGATAGTTTAGACTCAGCATTCATCAACTGCGACACCACGGTCACGCTGCGTGACGCGTCGGGCACATAAACAGCGCTATCATTTTGATACTGCGGCTCGATTTTCACCGCCGTGTGGGCTTTTGACGTCGTTGCACCGCCTATCAGCAACGGCAATTTAAAATCCAAGCGTTGCATTTCACTAGCGACATGCGCCATTTCGTCGAGCGACGGCGTGATCAAGCCGCTCAGGCCGATGATATCGACCCTTTCATCGACGGCTTTAGCAAGAATATCCTCGCACGGTACCATCACACCCATATCGATGACTTCAAAATTATTGCATTGCAGTACTACGCCGACGATGTTCTTGCCGATATCGTGGACATCGCCTTTAACTGTCGCCATCAGAATTTTGCCGTTGCTCTGTGTGGCGCCAGCGTCTTTTTCCGCTTCGATGTAAGGAAGCAGATACGCCACCGATTGCTTCATCACACGCGCGCTTTTTACCACCTGAGGTAAAAACATTTTTCCGGAACCGAATAAATCGCCGACCACATTCATGCCGTCCATCAGCGGGCCCTCGATAACCATAATGGGCCGATCGGCTTCTTGTCGCGCCAGTTCGGTGTCTTCCTCTATGTATGTGGTAATACCTTTTACCAACGCATGCTCCAGCCGCTTGTTGACGGGCTGCTCGCGCCAGGCTAGATCTTCCTCGGGTTTGCTGGCACTGGCACCGGAGTATTTACCAGCGACGTCTAGCAGGCGCTCTGTGCCATCGTCGCGGCGGTTGAGCACTACGTCTTCAACGGCCTCTTTTAAATCGGCCGGAATATCGTCGTATATAGCGAGCTGCCCCGCGTTGACGATACCCATGGTCAACCCGGCTTGTATCGCATGATATAAAAACACCGCGTGAATCGCTTCGCGTACCGTGTTATTGCCACGAAACGAGAATGACACATTACTCACGCCGCCTGATATCAGCGCGTGTGGCAGTTCGTTCTTGATAAAGCGGCACGCCTCAATGAAGTCGACCGCGTAATTATTGTGCTCCTCGATACCGGTGGCGATGGCGAATATATTCGGATCGAAAATAATATCGGCCGGCGCGAAACCGACTTTATTTATCAGCACGTCATAGCTGCGCTGACATATTTCTTTTTTGCGTTCTAGCGTATCGGCCTGACCCTGCTCGTCGAAAGCCATTACAATCACGGCCGCGCCATAGCGTTGGCACAACCTGGCCTTTTCTATGAACTCTTCCTCACCTTCCTTCATGCTGATGGAATTCACAATCGACTTGCCCTGCACGCACTTCAAGCCGGCTTCGATAATGTCCCACTTCGATGAATCGAGCATGATAGGTACGCGAGAAATATCAGGTTCCGCTGCGATCAAGTTTAAAAACGTGACCATGGCTTGCTGCGATTCCAGCATGCCTTCGTCCATATTGATGTCGATAAGTTGGGCGCCGTTTTGCACTTGCTCAGCGGCGACTTCCAGAGCAGTGTTGTAGTCGCCTTCGCGAATCAAGCGGGCGAAGCGCGCCGAGCCGGTGACGTTGGTGCGTTCGCCAACGTTTACGAACAGCGAGTTTTCATCGATAGTAAACGGTTCCAGGCCACTCAATCGACAGGCTGGTTTTACCTTGGGAACGACGCGCGGTGACTGTTTAGCCAGTGCCTTGGCAAGCGCGCGAATATGATTTGGTGTCGTGCCACAACAACCGCCAACGATATTTACGAAGCCGCTGCTGGCAAATTCCTGGACAATAGCAGTCATTTCTTCGGCGGTTTGTTCGTATTCGCCAAACTCGTTGGGTAGACCGGCGTTGGGGTGCGCGCTAATAAACGTGTCGGCACAGTGCGATAATTCTTCGATGTGTGGGCGTAGCTCTTTTGCGCCCAATGCGCAGTTAAGCCCAACCGTTAGCGGGTTGGCGTGCGCTACCGAGTTCCAGAATGCCTCTGGTGTTTGCCCCGACAGCGTGCGGCCACTGGCGTCGGTAATCGTGCCGGAAATCATCATCGGCAGGGTCACACCGCTTTGTTCAAATGCCAGTTGTGTTGCGTAAATTGCGGCTTTGGCGTTGAGGGTATCGAATATGGTTTCGATTAGAATCAAATCGACACCGCCTTCTATCAGGCCATCGATGGCTTCCGAGTAATCAGCCACCAGACTATCGAAGGAGACATTACGAAAGCCAGGATCGTTGACGTCCGGCGAGAAACTGGCCGAGCGGCTGGTTGGCCCCACAGCGCCGGCGACAAAGCGCGGTTTGTCTGGATTGGCTGCGGTGGCTGCATCGGCAGCACGGCGCGCAACCTTCGCACCTTCCAGATTGATCTCTCGTGCCAGATCGCCAAGCTCATAATCGTCTTGCGATACCCGGTTAGCGGTAAACGTATTGGTGGTGATGATGTCGGCGCCGGCGTCCAGATAGTCGCTATGAATCTCCTCTATAATCTGTGGCTGTGTTATCACCAGCAAATCATTATTACCCTTTAGCAGTTTTTTGCTGTCCGGGAACCGGTCGCCACGAAAATCCTGTTCTTCAAGTTTATGCCGTTGCACCATGGTGCCCATGGCGCCATCTAATATCAGAATGCGCTCAGTGAGTAAATCGGATAGTTTGGTGGCAACACTTGTCATAGTTAGTTCTTGGAAGGAAACATGGGGTTGGAAATCAGCCGGCCATCATAACAAATTTTGCTGCTTTTTGTGGCTCAGCCTCGTTTACCGTGGCGAAATTGGTTAAAATATGTCGAATAGACGTCAACAGGTATGCACTATGATCACGATCACCGAACCAGCGCAGGAATATTTAGCAGGCCTGCTGAGCAATCAGGATGAAGAAGTGCTGGGCATCCGCATATTTGTTAATCAGCCAGGCACGCCGCGGGCGGAAACATGCATTGCCTATTGCCGCACGGAAGACTTGCAGGAAGACGACACCAAGTCGGTGTTCACGGGCTTCGACGCCTATTTCGATAATCGGAGCCTGCCGTTTCTTGAAGAAGCTGTGGTCGACTACGCCAAAGAACAAATGGGCGGCCAACTCACCATTAAGGCGCCTAACTCAAAAATGCCCAATGTGTCGGACGACAGTCCAATTGAAGACCGCATAAATTACGTGTTGTACAACGAAGTTAATCCCGCATTGGCTGCGCACGGCGGTGAAGTTAGCCTGATGGAAGTGGTGGAAGAAAGTGTGGCGGTGTTACAGTTCGGCGGTGGTTGCCAGGGTTGTGGCATGGTCGACGCCACCCTCAAAGACGGCGTCGAAAAAACCCTGCTGGAGCAGATTCCCGGCCTTACCGCGGTGCGTGATGTGACCGATCATACTGATCGTTCGCAGGCTTATTTCTAGACCGTCCTGAACAGAGTGAAAATTTACGGGACTCGCCGTAACAAATCGGCACGATAGCTGATTTGCACAGCCGCACGCTGCCCGTAGGGCGAGCCACACGGACGTGGCGAGCGCATCCGTCCTCGTAGGCCCATCGCCAGCGGTCGCTACCAGCATCCTGCCTCCGCGACGAATCAGTTTCGCCGTGCAGGCAGCACATCGCGCAACTTCTTGGCAGTATCTCGCAACGCAGTGGCGGTTGTGTCCCAATCAATGCAAGCGTCGGTAACCGACACACCATATTGCAATTCTGACAAATCATCCGGAATAGGCTGGGCACCAAAACCAATATTGCTCTCGACCATCAAACCAATAATCGACTGATTGCCTTCCAGCACCTGATTGACGACGTTTTCCATCACCAGCGTTTGCCGCTCGGCTTCCTTGCTACTGTTGGCGTGGCTACAGTCGATCATAATGTTTGGTTTTATGCCGGCCTTTTCCAGTTGCTGCTCGCATAGCTTGACGTTGACCGAGTCATAATTGGGACCGGAGCTACCACCGCGCAGCACAATATGCGCATTCTGATTGCCGCGGGTATGCACGACGGCCACCTGGCCCGCTTCGTTAATACCGAGGAAGCGATGTGGTTTGGAAATTGACTGCAAGGCGTTTACGGCGACCGTCAAGCCGCCATCGGTACCATTTTTAAAACCCACGGCTGATGACAAGCCGCTGGCCATTTCGCGGTGAGTTTGCGACTCAGTAGTGCGCGCGCCGATCGCCGACCAACTGATAAAGTCGTGCAGGTATTGCGGCGAAATCGGGTCCAGTGCTTCGGTTGCTACTGGCAATCCCAGTTCGGAGATTTCTTTCAGCAATTGCCGACCAACGTGCAGACCGTCTTCGATTTTGAACGAATCATTCATGTATGGATCGTTGATCAACCCCTTCCAGCCCACGGTGGTGCGAGGTTTTTCAAAATATACGCGCATTACCAATAGCAGGCGGTCGGCGACCTCATCAGCTAGCAGCTTTAAGCGCTGGGCATAGTCCATTGCTGCTTTGGTATCGTGGATGGAACAGGGGCCGACCACCACAAACAAGCGCTTATCTTTACCTGTTAGAATATCACGCACGGCTTGGCGGCCAGCAGTAACCGCGTCAAACGCGGCGCGATCCATTGGAATATCGGACTTGATTTGTTCGGGCGTTGCCAGAATGTTTTCTGATTCGATATTAAGATCGTCTAATGCGGGGTCGGACATGCGAGGTACCTTATTAAGCTCTTTTGGAGTTCGACGGATGTTTGAGTGGTGGTATAAGAGTACCAAGCATTCTAATTTAATTCCTGAGCAACAGGAATCCTTGTCCACCTATTGTTTGCTTTAGAGGAATACCTGTATCAACTCTCTATTAGAAAAACTGGAATTCGATACGTTGCTGCTAACGCCCAACCAGCGTTTAAGCATGCAATTGCAGCGTGACTACGATACTTCTCAGTTGCACAAAGGGCGGCAGACGTGGCGCTCCCGTTGTATAACCTCTATCAGTTTGTATCTGCGCCAGTTGTGGCAGGATTTTACCGCAGCCGGCATCGAACCCTGCGTAGATCTTTGGCTGCTAAATGACCTACAAGAGTTACAGCTTTGGCAACGCGTGGTGCAGCAAAACTTTGATGGTGCTTTGCTGGCGCCCGAATCTGCGGCACGCGAGGCGATGCAGGCATACCGCAACCTAGGTTTGTGGAACCTCGACCTCACTGGGAAAGAGTTAAAGAACCGTTTCCAGTTGCAGGATGACACCGCTTTTTTTTACCGTTGTGCGGTGGCATTTAAACGGCTATGCAACGAAGAACGCTGCGTAGCAGAAACCGACATACTCGCCGTATTGGCCTCTTTGCCGCCACCGTCTTGCGCGCGTATTGTGCTGTATGGTTTCGACGAAATTGTGCCGGCTTATGCCAGCTTATTGAAGCATTGGAATCTGCCCTTCGAGCAGTTACAACCTGGAGGAGAGGCAGGCGATTGTCGGCGCGTCAGCTGCGCGACCGAGCGTGACGAGTTTGCCAGCGCGGCTGCGTGGGCGGAACAGGTATTGAGCAGTGATGCTGCAGCGCGCATCGGTATTATCGTTCCCGAATTGCAGGCCAGGCGCGCCAGTGTCGAATACGAGTTTGCTACGCGTTTTGAGCCAAATTATTTTAAACCCAAAACGGCGCGCTATGTATTACCATTTAATATCTCCGCTGGTCTGCCGCTGGCCGGCGTGCCGTTGGTGCAGAGCGCTCTTCTCATATTGCAATTGAATAATAACGAGCTCGAAACTGAGCAGTTGGCAAATCTGTTGTATTCGCCGTTTCTTGCCAGCGAGCAGGACAGTCTAGCCGCGCGCATTATGCTTGAGAATAGACTGCGCAACTATCAGGACTCCTCGCTAAGCCTCGGTACTTTGCTTTATCAGTGCAACGGCAGAGGTCTGGAAGGTGGCGAGCTGCTGTGTCCTGCACTCGCGAATACAGTGCAACGTTTTAAACAGTTGCAGAGCGGCAAGCGAAAAACGCTGACACAGTGGCTGGACGTCTTCAGCGCACAGCTTAAGACATTTGGTTGGCCCGGCGAGCGAGCCCTCGATAGCGTTGAGTTCCAGCAACTGCAACGTTGGCACGAAGCCCTGGACGAAACTTGTACGCTCGCATCTCTAACAGGAAAACTCAGCGCCGCGGACGCGTCACATATATTGCGGCAAGTATTGCGGCAAACCATTTTCCAGGCGCAAAGTGGCGGTAGCCCTATTCAGATACTCGGTTTGCTCGAAGGCGCCGGTCTGCCATTCACGCACTTATGGATCTGCGGCCTGAGCAGCAAGATGTGGCCGCCCCTGGCGCGGCCCAGTGCGCTTATTCCGCTAGCATTGCAGCGCGAGCTGAATATGCCACACTGCGGGCCGGAGCGAGAGTACCAGTTCGCTAGGCGCTTG
>JBPCXM010000014.1:0-2873 GCA_051008535.1 Pseudomonadales bacterium
GGTCAGGGCGGCTTCGAACTCTACCTCGAGGATTCGAGCAAGGGACTTGCGCTTTGGGACTGCATCTGGAACGTCGGTGAAAAGTACAATATTCGGGCCGGCTGCCCCAATCAAATCGATAGAATGGAAACCGGTTTGCAGTCTTACGGTAGTGATATGACATTGGCCGACAATTTAATGGAGTGTGGCCTTGACCGGTTTTTTACCCTCGACAAACCCGCTGAATATATGGCACGCGAAGCGTTGACCAAAGCACGCAATCATTTGCAGCGCAAGCTTGTGCATCTGACGATTGCCGGCCCTCCGCTGCCGCCACTGCGGCACACCTGGACCGTCTGCAATGCTGCCGGCGAAACCGTGGGCTACGTTACGAGCCAGGTCCACTCGAAGCGGTTTGGCTGCACGCTGAGCATTGCAATGCTAGACCTTGGCAACACAGAATTTGGACAAGCGTTGACTGTTCAAATTGACGGTCTTTCACCACGTGAGGCCACGGTCAGCAATCAAGCGTGGGGGAAATGACCAGGAACGTGTTAAATTGACGGCAATGAACCCACAACCCGCCTTGCCATTCGACAACAGCTACGTGCGACTGCCGGAACAGTTCTACACCCGCCAGCGACCAACGCCGGTGTCAAAACCCGGCCTTATCCGTGTTAATCACGCGCTCGCACGTCAACTAGGGATTGATCCAGATTGGTTGACGTCTGATGCCGGCATACAAACCGTCGCCGGCAACAGCATACCCGTAGGCGCGGAGCCCATCGCGACAGTCTACGCCGGCCATCAGTTTGGCGGTTGGAACCCGCAACTGGGTGATGGCCGAGCCATTTTACTCGGCGAATTGATGGGCGAGGATGGCTTGCGTTACGACTTCCAACTCAAAGGCTCTGGTCGCACACCGTACTCACGTGGCGGCGACGGCAGAGCACCGTTAGGACCGGTACTGCGCGAATATATAGTCAGCGAGGCGATGGCATCCCTAGGTGTGCCAACCAGCAGAGCGCTCGCGGCCGTCACCAGTGGAGACAACGTAGTTCGCGACGGAGAACTTCTGCCCGGCGCGATTCTGGCACGCGTGGCGCAGAGTCACATCCGCATCGGTACGTTCCAGTTCTTTGCCGCAAGACAGAACAGCGACGCCCTGCGCCACCTTGCGGATCACGTAATAGAACGCCACTACCCCGAGGCACACGACACTGACAATTCGTACCGGGCGATGCTCGACCTGGTGGTCGGCAGACAGGCGGATCTCACCGCCCGCTGGCAGTCGCTTGGTTTCATTCACGGCGTTATGAACACCGACAACATGTTGCTATCGGGTGAGACAATTGACTATGGCCCCTGCGCATTCATGGATACCTTCCATCCGGAAACCGTGTACAGCTCCATCGACCATGGCGGCCGCTACGCCTATCGCAACCAGCCGGCCATCACCCACTGGAATCTCGTGCAATTGGCGCAGGCCTTAATTCCAATCCTAAACGACGACCCGGACAAGGCATTGGCGTCCGCGCAGGAAGCGATCAATGCCTTCCCCAATTTGTTTCTCAAAGCCTATCGGCAAGGGATGAACAGAAAGCTGGGTATTGCGGATTCTGGTGAGAATGATGAGCCACTTGTCGAAGACTTGCTGACTCTGATGACCGAACATAAGACTGACTTTACCCTGACCTTCCGTCACCTATCAGACCTCGCTAACCCGCAGGTTACCGATAGCGTTAGTAATGGCGAGCTGTTTGCACTGCCTGAGGCTTTCACACCTTGGGTAAATCGATGGCGCGAACGTATTGCCTCAGAAACGCGGGATAAGACCGAGCGACAAGCGGAAATGTATTCGGTAAATCCCGTCTACATACCTCGCAACCACTTGGTAGCGGAAGCAATTGTGGCCGCCACCGAGGAACAGAACTTCAAACCGTTTCACTCTCTGGTAGATATTCTCGCTCGGCCTTATAGCAATGATTCCGCAAGCGCGCGCTACGCCACTCCACCGCGCCTCGAGCAAGTTGTTAGCAAAACTTTTTGTGGAACCTAGACGGTACAGTGAATGAACATACTCGACCAGAACAAACAACCTTTTGACAACGATGGCCTGCAACAACATATCGATCGCGCACTAGCGGTAGAAGAGCCTACCGGTGTTAAGCAGGAAATTTCCTACCAGCTTATTAAGCGCATTTTCAACCCTGTCCTGATCAACGCCGATAATATTCCAGACACACCTTGCCTGTTTATCGGCAATCACTCACTGTTTGCTCTAGACGGTATGGTGCTCGGCCCGCTGATGCTGCACGAACAGGGCCGCTTCTTGCGCGGGCTGGGAGACAAATTTCTGTGGACGCCGCTCACCGAGAAGGGTTTGCTGGAGCAAGGCGCCGTGCTTGGCCACCCCGAGGTGTGCAGCGCCTTGATGGAAAACGGCAGCGATCTGCTGGTGTTCCCCGGCGGTGCCCATGAAGCCACCAAGACGGCTGCACAGAAGTACACCTTGTTGTGGAAAGAACGCTACGGTTTTGCAAGATTAGCGGCCCAACACGGCTACACTGTCATGCCCTTTGCCATGCTCGGACCGGATGAATTCTATAGCCACCTGATCGAGGGCGAGGACTTGCCCGAAACTACCGTTGGGCAGCTGCTAAAGCGCCTGGGTGTGATTGACGAGAATACCCGCGCCGATATGCTGCCGCCCATCCCAATTGGCGCACTGGGCTCGATGTTTCCTAAACCACAACGCTGCTACGTTCAGTTTGGCGAGGCGGTCGACCTGGTCAGCTACGCGGGTAAGCGACTCACCAAAAAACAACTGCAATCCATACGGGCGCAAGTGGCCGAGCAGATCGAGGAAATGATCGCGGAGCTGCTATTACTGC
>JBPCXM010000015.1:0-3383 GCA_051008535.1 Pseudomonadales bacterium
TCAAGGGAAGCACCACCTCCCGAGGCCTCCGTTACCGCAAACCGCTCCTCCATCAGGGTAGCGATAGCCACCTGCCAGCCGCCATTGACCTCACCCAGGCAAGCGGAGTCGGGAACTCGAACATCAGTAAAGAACACTTCGCAGAATTCACCCCCGCCGGCTGCCTGCTTGATTGGCCGGACCTCGACACCGGGTGACTTCATATCCACAAAGAAATAGGTCATGCCTTGGTGCTTGGGTACAGAGGGGTCTGTGCGAGTGATGATCACCCCGAAATCGGAGATATGGGCCCAGGATGTCCAGATTTTCTGACCGTTGAGCACCCAATCATCACCGTCGCGAACCGCCCGAAGACGAATACCCCCCAGGTCAGAGCCGGCCGCCGGCTCGGAAAAGAGCTGGCACCATATTTCCTCGCCCCGCAACGCGGGCACCAGGTAGCGCTGCTTCTGCTCATCTGTCGCAAATCGGCGCATCACGGGTATTGGCATACCCACACTGATGGCAAAGAAGACCGTAGGGAAATCGTACTTCTCTTCCTCCTGATCATAGATCACCCCCTGCATCGGAGTACCACCCATACCGCCCAGCTCCCTGGGCCAGGTCACCTTCGCATAGCCGCGATCCGCCTTGCGAGCCTGAAAGGCTCGACCCAGCGCCAACTGCTGCTCATGAGTGAGCTGACCTTGATTCGATAAATCGTAATCCTCGGCCTGCTCAGCCAACCAGGCCCTGACTTCACGCCTGAACTCGGCTTCTTCGGGGGTATCTTCAAAATCCATAGTATCTCCAACGAGAATGCCTGTACCCAGACAGGGTGTCAGGCAACCTTGCACTCAAATTCAGCGGTGACCTGCTTCTTCCACATCCCGACATCACCTATAAGTAGCGCCAGGGAGCGAGAGCGGCGTAAAAAGAGGTGGCAGTCAGCCTCCCAGGTGAAACCCATGCCGCCATGCACCTGTACATTTTCTGCGGCTGCGTTTTCATAGGCCTCGGTAGCACTTACCCTGGCTACACCGGCAGCCAGGGGCAATTCCTCGGATCCGGATGCCAGGGCCCAGGCGCCATAATAGGCATTGCTCAGGGCCAATTGATTGCCCACATAGATATCGGCCAATTTGTGCTTTATCGCCTGGAAGGAGGCAATGGGCCTGCCGAAGGCATGTCGCTCACTGGCAAACTCGATGGCGCTTTGCAGGCAGGCCTCGGCACCGCCTACCTGCTCAAATGCGAACAGGACGGCCGCGGCGTCGAGCACGGCCCTGAACACAGACCAGGCACTGTCGCCGGCCGTTTCCAGGAGCTGAGCCTCAGCGCCCTCAAATAAAAGCGCGCCCTGGCCTCGGGTGGGGTCAATGGACTCCAGCGAACGACGCTGCACGCTGTCCTGTGCGAGGTTGACGAGACACAGGCAGGGCTCATTGTCCTCATTGGCTGCCAATACGACTGCGGCATCGGCAATCATCGCATCCGGCACCGGCCACTTCTCACCGTAAAGCCTGCCTTGCTTATAACGCAGCTTGATACGATCAGGCCCGGGGAAACCCATGCCCTCGGCAAAGGCCAGGGTTCCTATTGTTTCTCCAGCAGCGACACCGGGCAACACAGTCTCCCGCTGCTCTTCGTTACCTCCGCGCAGTACAGCCTCGCAGAACTGATAAACCGTCGACGAAAACGGCACCGGGGCCAGTGACCGCCCCAGTTCCTGGGCCGTAACACAGAGCTCGAGGTAGCCGAGGCCGACACCACCGTACTGTTCTGGAATGGCTATTCCAGCCCATCCCAAGTCCAGCATTTCGTGCCAGACCGCTTCTGAGTGGTATAGGCTGGTATCGTCAAGCACTGTCCGAGCCACTGACAGGTCGCTGCGATCAGAGAGAAAGCGCTGCACTTCACTCTGAAGCAATTTCTGCTCATCTGAGAAATCAAAGTTCACGTCTGAATACCCTGGCCCTTGTTGTTGGTGCTTGCTCTTTAGATTGCATTTAGCTTAACACCACTGTAAAGTTAGAACAAGACACTGCAAACGGGACGGAGAATCCGTCACCACTTGCTGAACCCAGCAGCCCTACCCACGTGAAGCAACTATGCAAGAAGTTTGGATTATCGACGCAGCCCGCAGCCCTCGCGGGCTAGGCCGCCCCGACAAGGGCAGTCTCGCCGCCTTACACCCCCAGCGCCTGCTCTCCCAGGTACTTACGGCCATTGCAGAGCGCAACGCGCTGACAACAGATGACATTGAGCACGTGATCATGGGCTGCGGTAATCCCGCTGGCACCCAGCGAGGTGATATTGCCCGCATGGCAGCCCTCGACGCGGGCTGGCTGCGCAGCAGCGGCACAACGGTAGACCACTTTTGCGGCTCCAGCCTGATGGCTACCCTGTTCGGTGCAAATTGCATTTCCAGCGGGATGCACGATCTGGTTGTAACCGGCGGGGTTGAGATGATGTCTCTACCCGAGAAGCCCAACCTGGCCACCGACCAGCACAACCTGCACCTGCGGAACAAACACCCAATCACCAGCGTGGGCATCTCCGCAGATGTGATCGCCACCGAGGAGGGCTTCAGCCGCAGCGATGTGGACGCCTTTGCCGCCCGGAGCCAACAGCGGGCTTTACAGGCCATCGACAGCGGCTATTTCGAGAAGAGCGTAGTCCCCATTAAGACAGATGATGGCTCACTCGCCTTGGCCAAGGACGAGTACCCCAGGCCCGGGACCACCACTGAGACCCTGGCGGAACTGAAGCCGGTATTCGCCGACTTCCTGGACTACCCCATGGATGACAGCCACACTTTCGGCGAGGTTGCGCGCATGACCTGGCCCGACCTGGAGATTGACCACGTACATCACGCTGGAAACTCCTCGGGGATCGTCGACGGCGCCGCGGCAGTTGTGCTCGCTTCACCTGAGTATGTGCGGGCGAACAAGCTGAAACCTCGTGCCAGGATTGTATCCAGCGCCTCGGTAGCGGGAAGCCCGGAGTACAACCTGAACGAACCTGTACCTTCGGCGCAGAAAGCACTCGCCAGTGCGGGACTGACGGTCGATGATATCGACCTGTTCGAAGTGAATGAAGCTTTCGCGGTGGTTCCGCTACGCTTTATGAAGCTGTTGGGTGTAGATCACGACAAGCTCAACGTGAATGGCGGGGCCATCGCCCTCGGTCATCCCATTGGCGCCACTGGCGCCATTCTTCTGGGTACACTGCTGGATGAATTGGAGCGGCGCGAGCTGAAGCGCGGCCTGGTCAGCCTGTGTGCCGCCGGCGGCCTGGCTCCCAGCATGATTATCGAGAGAATGTAACGGACACCTTAAATTCAACCGAGCATCACCATGTCAGACCAGGTAGATATGCAAACGGAAAACAACAGCAGCGAC
>JBPCXM010000016.1:0-5944 GCA_051008535.1 Pseudomonadales bacterium
TGAATGACGAGCCGGAAGAGGACAGGGGCAGCGACCTGATCTATCGTCTGTGCTGGGTGCTCGTTGTGGCGTGGGCGGTGGTGGGGCATTGCCTCATATCGTACAGCTGACAGCCCGAGCAGGAGCACCGAAAAGGCAGCCAGGCGCTGCCTTTTTTTGTGGAAGTTAAAAAGTATCGAGGGCGAAACTAAAGCAGTCTGGGAAAGCGTTTGGTGTACAGTGAGATAAATTTTGTGTACGTAAACGAAAAAAGGCCCCAGGCTACGAGAGCGCAAGGGCCATAAACTGCTGATATTGCTTGTAAAATTTGGCGCGCCCGGAGAGATTCGAACTCCCGACCCTCTGGTTCGTAGCCAGATACTCTATCCAACTGAGCTACGGGCGCCTAAGGCCGCGTACTATATTGAACAGCTGTTGCTAAGTCAATAACTGGAAATAAAGCAGGAGGGATTGACTCGGGCCATCCATTGCCTTCGCTCTGCGGGCAGCCTACGGCTGTCCAAATCGTTGCCGACGATTTGGTCGAACGTTGGTTCGACCAAACACCTCCTTCTCCGCCATCCACAAAAAAGCCCGGCTGATGCCGGGCTATTTTGTGGATGGCGGAGAAGGAGGGATTCGAACCCTCGATGGGAGTTAAAGCCCATACTCCCTTAGCAGGGGAGCGCCTTCGACCACTCGGCCACCTCTCCGGATAGCGCGCGATAATACCATATTTAGGCTCGATGCGAAGACCAACAATAAGTTACTCACTAGACGCTTTTTCTGCTTTTTCTTTCTGGATCCGTTGATAGATTTCCTCGCGGTGCACGGCAATTTCTTTCGGCGCGTTAACGCCCAACCGAACCTGATTTCCTTTTACACCCAATACCGTAACGGTTACATCATCGCCCACCATCAGGCTTTCACCAATACGGCGTGTCAATATAAGCATATACTCTTCTCCATAGCTTCTTTCATTATTATCTCAATCATCTCAATTATCTCATAGTTAACACTGTTTGGCCGGGTGATAATCAGCCAAGCCTGCAAATTGTCGACCAGTGCTTCATTTACCCACCCCTATATAGATAACCGGTTCGCAGATAGTTCCACCAATCCACCACTTCTACAGACTACTCACTCACCGCCAATGATTGTCAGTCGAAACGGGTCAAGCGTCAGGTTGATCTAGGTCAAATGCCGCATGCAAACCTCGAACGGCCAATTCCAGGTACTTTTCCTCTATCACGACAGAGATTTTTATCTCTGATGTTGTGATCATTTGTATATTGATGGATAAATCAGCCAGGCCGGCGAACATTTTGCTGGCGATACCGGCGTGCGAGCGCATACCAACGCCAACCAACGATACTTTGGCTATCTTATCATCGAGCGTAACCCGCCTAGCATCCAATTCTGCCGCCACACGTTGAACAATTTCTGAAGCTTTTTGCAGGTCATTACGGTGTACGCTAAAGGTCAGATCTGTGGATTTGTCTTCGGCCACATTTTGCACGATAACGTCGACCTCAATATTGGCGTCGCTAATAGGGCCCAGTATACGCGAAGCGACGCCGGGCGAGTCGGGCACTCCGACGACGGTGATTTTGGCTTCATCGCGGTTGAACGCTATGCCTGATATAACGGGTGCTTCCACAGAATCGTCGCCCTCTACTGTAATCAATGTGCCCGTGCCCTCGCTAAAGCTTGATAACACGCGCAACGGTACATTATATTTTCCGGCAAATTCTACGGCGCGAATCTGCAATACCTTGGCGCCCATGCCGGCCAATTCAAGCATTTCCTCAAAAGTGATTTTATCCAGCCGGCGTGCCGAATCGACCATGCGTGGGTCGGTGGTGTACACGCCGTCTACATCGGTATAAATCTGGCACTCATCGGCATTCAATGCCGCCGCAATCGCGACCGCCGAGGTGTCGGAGCCGCCGCGACCCAACGTGGTTATATTATTGTGTTCGTCCACTCCCTGAAAACCGGCAACCACAACCACTTTGCCGTCTGCAAGATCCTCTCTTATGTGTTGCCCGTCAATATTCCGTATACGCGCCTTGGTATGCACGCTATCAGTCAGTATACGTACCTGACTGCCATTGTACGATTTCGCCTCACAATCACGCACATGGAGTGCCATGCACAGCAACGCGGTTGTGGTCTGCTCTCCGGTCGCGAGTAATACATCCAGTTCCCTAGCAGTGGGCCGTGGCTGCAACTCGTGCGCCAATTGCAGCAGCCGGTCGGTCTCGCCACTCATGGCCGACACGACAACAACCAGATCATGTCCGGCAACGCAAAACTGGCAGATTTTGTCGGCAACCGCTTCTATGCGTTCTATGCTGCCAACCGAGGTGCCCCCGTATTTTTGAACTATTAAACTCATACCATCAGCGTGTACAGCGCGGCGCTCCATTTTGCTTTGCCGTCACAAACTAGCGGCAATTAAACACCAATTTTACAAACATTAAAACGTGTTAGGGCGCTTTAGGCCTGAAATATACGCTTTAAACCTAAACTAAAATTAACAAGATGAATCAGGCCAATCTGGCTGTAACCCAGTCGGATACCGTTGCCATGGCAGCTGGCAATGCGGCGCTGTCAGTGCCACCACCTTGCGCCATATCAGCGCGCCCCCCGCCCTTACCACCTACTTGGGCTGCAAGGCTTTGCATCAGCTGGCCGGCGGGTAATTTATCGCTCAGGTCCGATGTGACCCCGGCGACCAGCGCAACCTTGTCGTCTTGTACGGAACCGAGCGCTACGACGCCGCTCCTTAATTTGTCTTTGAGTTGATCCAGCATAGTACGCAAGGCTTTTGCGTCAACCCCTTCGACTGAGGCCGCCAAAACCTGCACTCCGTTAACTTCCTGCACTTTTGTTAGCAAGTCACCGCCTTTGTTACTGGCAAGTTTGCTCTTCAGCTGGTTAAGTTCCTTGTCGGTTTGTTTTTGCGCTTGCAGCAGTTGTTGCAGCTTGCCGGTCACACTGTCGCGGTCGGCTTTCAGCAATTGGCCGACATTCTCCAACACTGTTTCCATGCCGCGCAGGTGCTGCAGCGCAGCAGCCCCGGTCAACGCCTCGATACGACGCACACCGGCGGCAATCCCTGATTCCGCCACAATATGCAGCAAGCCGATATCACCGGTGCGCTGCACATGTGTGCCGCCACAGAGTTCGACGGAGAAGCCTTGCCCCATGGTCAGCACGCGCACATCGTCGCCATACTTTTCGCCAAACAAGGCTATCGCACCTTTGGCCATGGCATCGTCTATCGCCATCGACTCCGTTTCTACTTGCGTGTTGCGCCGAATCTCGGCGTTCACCCGATTTTCAATCTTTTCGAGTTGTTGTGTCGTTACCGCTTCAAAATGGGCAAAATCAAAACGCAAATGCTCCGCGTCTACCAGCGAACCCTTTTGACTAACATGTTCCCCCAGCACGGTGCGCAACGCCGCGTGCAGCAAATGCGTGGCCGAATGATTCAACGCGGTAGCCTGCCTGAGCGCTGCGTCGACGGTTGCCGTCAGCGTGTCGCCTACTTTTACACTGCCGCTCAACACATTGCCGTGATGCACATGATGGGCTTGCTGCTTGCGCGTATCTAGCACTTCGAATTTAGCAGTGTCGGATGAAAGATGACCAGTATCGCCCACCTGACCGCCGGACTCTGCATAGAACGGCGTGCGATCGAGCACTAACTGACCACCCTGCTCCGTGCCTAACTGGTCAACCGCTTGTCCATCTTTAAACAATGCCACCACGGTTGCGCTTTCGTGCAAGCGTTCATAGCCGATAAATTCGGTCTCGCCATCCAGCGTCAGTGCTTGCCCATAGTCTGCGGCAAAGCTGCCAGCGGATCGAGCACGTTCACGCTGCGCCTCCATACACGTCTCGAAACCTTCAACATCGACCGACAAGTCGCGTTCGCGGGCAATATCGGCCGTTAGATCAAGTGGGAAACCGTAAGTGTCATAAAGCTTGAACGCCGTAGCTCCGGAAATTTCCCTACCACTTAGTTGCGCAAGGTCTTGCTCCAGAATGCGCATACCGTGTTCCAGCGTTTTCGCAAACTGCTCCTCTTCATTTAGCAGTACTTTTTCGATCTGCTGATGTTGGGCGACCAACTCTGGATACGCTGCCCCCATTTCGGTAGCCAATGGTTGTACCAATTTATGAAAAAACACCTGCTGCGCACCGAGCTTGTGGCCATGACGAATCGCGCGGCGAATGATGCGTCTTAATACATAGCCCCTGCCTTCATTGCCAGGTATCACCCCGTCGGCAATCAGAAATGCGCAGGAGCGAATATGATCGGCAATTACTTTTAAAGACGCATCACCGATGTCGCCAGCACCGGTTGCTGCTGCGGCTGCTCGCAGCAGGCTTTGAAACAGATCAATGTCGTAGTTGCTGTGCACGCCTTGCATAACGGCGGCGATGCGTTCTAAGCCCATACCGGTATCTACCGATGGCTTGGGTAGTGCTTGCATTGCACCGTTGGCGTCGCGGTCGAATTGCATAAACACCAAGTTCCAGATTTCGACGTAACGGTCGCCGTCTTCGTCAGGACTACCGGGTGGACCACCGGATACCGCATCGCCATGGTCATAAAATATTTCGCTGCACGGGCCGCACGGGCCAGTATCACCCATGGACCAGAAGTTGGAATCTGCCCCCAGACGAGTGAAACGACCGGCATCGACTTGCATTTCTTTTAGCCAGATATCTTCGGCTTCCTGGTCGTCTTCATACACGGTAACCCACAGCTTCTCGGCTGGCAGTTGCATTTCTACGGTGAGAAACTCCCAGGCGAACTGAATAGCCTCGCGTTTAAAGTAGTCGCCAAAGCTGAAATTACCAAGCATTTCAAAGAAGGTGTGATGGCGCGCCGTATAGCCGACATTCTCCAGATCATTGTGCTTGCCCCCGGCGCGTACACAGCGTTGCGAGCTCACGGCACGCACGAAGTCGCGCTGTTCGGCACCGAGAAATACGTCCTTAAACTGCACCATGCCAGCGTTGGTGAATAGTAAGGTCGCGTCGTTATGCGGCACCAGCGAACTGCTGGCAACGCGCGTATGGCCCTTGCGTTCAAAGTAGGTCAAAAAAGCTTCGCGTAGATCAGCGCTTTTCATATTAGGCTTTGTGGAATGGAGAGTGTAGGTTTAGTCAATAAGGTCAGGGCGCCATTTGGCCCTCTGCAAACGTATCGCCACCCAATACATGTATATGTAGATGAAACACCGTTTGCCCAGCACCCGCGCCGTTGTTAATTACGGTACGAAATGCGTCGCTAATACCCAATTGTTGGGCGACTTTGCCCACAGCCAGCAGAAGGTGGCCGAGCAAAGCCTGGTCTTCCGCCTCGGCTTCGACCAGACGCGGAATCACTTTGCGCGAAATCACCAGCACATGTACCGGCGCTTGTGGCTGAATATCGTGAATGGCGATGCAGTGCTCGTCTTGGTAGATAATTTCGGCCGGTATATCACCAGCCATTATTTTTGAAAATATTGAATCACTCATAGCCTTGGTTCCCTGAGACTATTTAGCCAGCTTTTCATCGGTCGTCAGCTTGCGCGCTTCACTTTCAAGCATCACTGGAATGCCATCGCGAATCGGGTAGGCAAGACCGCTGGCTCTGCAAATCAGTTCTTGTTTTTCCTGGTCATATTGCAAAGGTGCTTTGCTCACCGGGCATACCAGAATGCTGAGTAGTTTCTTGTCAATCATAGGTACTCCGACAAGACAATATTGGTGAATACAGCGTTAAGCAGGCCGTTCTCTGCTAGACGCGCTGGTGTAGGCATAGTGGGCCCTACGTCAAACCAGTGCACCAAAAGTAGGCGCTTATTAGGCGACGGCGCAGAGGACGGCCTGTTTAACGCCCTCCGGGTCAGTCCAAGAGCGGCCCAATGCGCGTCGCCTAAAGCGCCTACTTTTGGTG
>JBPCXM010000017.1:0-6008 GCA_051008535.1 Pseudomonadales bacterium
CCAGCAGCCGGGTCGCTCGCTTGAAACGGTAGCCCACTTTGAATAACAGTTGGCCGAAGCGGTTGTCCGGCGGTTCTGCCGACACGCCGCGCTCGGCGCCCGGAAAGGAGGTGAAGGGGTTATCCCATATCAGCGCGGTGTCCTGGTTCTGAAAAGACGAACCGTAGAAACCCAACTGGGCATAACCCCGATCACCCCGGTAGCGAATCCCCAGGTCCAGTTCATCGGTCTGATAGTCAAATGGCCGCGGCAAGACGGCCGTCTGCGTAAAATTGGCGCCGCCGAATTCACCGACGCCCTCCTGAGTCTGAAAACGGTAGTCGGCAAACAACTCGAAACGTGAGTTGGGCCGGTAACTGCCGCCCGCTTCGATGATGTCACGATCGCTCTCAATATCGCGCCCCGTCAGATTGGCGTCCAGGTCCGTGAATCCTGAGGTGAGCGCGGAGCGGGTCCAGCCGCCGGGCAGTTGCAGGCTGTTGCCGGTCGAGGCATATACCGTATCTGTCGTGTCGAACAAACGGTAGGGCAAACCGCGATAGGCGATACTGACCTCGTAGCTGCCGGGCCGGCCGGCTTCGAGACGCGCAAAGCGGGAATCTAGGCCTAAGTCTTCCAGGTACCAGGACACTTGGAGCCCATCGCTGGTATAGCTGCCGTCCCCGGCGGCAATCACGAAGCCACCCTGCTCATCATAGCCATTGGCATTGCCGAAGCGGGCATCGTCATCGGATACGGTGCCGCCGCCGACTTTGTAGTCGGCGCGTACACCCTTCTCGAAAGGGCAATACTCACACTTCCAATTCGACGTGTCGGGTTGCGCAGCGGTATTGTGTACCGCACAAAAAGCGGTGAAGGCCACGCCCACTAAATGCAATATCCGCCGCCGGCCGCTGGGTTGGGTCATCGCATTAACCTCGATCCGGAGGGGTGGTTGCTACCATGCACCTGGGAATGGCAGTTCATGCAATTCTGCCCGAGCAAGTATTTGGAGGGGCTGGCGTTGGCAAGTCCGCCAGCATCGTTGGCCAGGCTGGGATGGCCAGCCTGGGAATGACAAGCTTCACACAGGAACGGCCCTCGCTGTGTTAGCATACCGGGGTGATTGGAGCCGTGAGAATCGTGACAAACGCTGCAGTCTTCCGCCACCGGCGCGTGCTCCCAGACAAACGGCCCACGTTTCTCAGCATGGCACTGGTAACAGGTTTGATTGAGGGTCGGACGGATAAGCTGGTGCTCGCCGTCGCCGTCGTGGATGCTGTGGCAGGCGCCGCAGTTCATCTTACCCTCGTCCACAGGGTGGGCGAAGGGCTTGAGACCAGCGGTGCGCTGTGCGGAATGGCAGTCGTCGCAAACTTGCGCCTGGCTGGCCGTGGTTAACACCGCATCTCGAGCCGCATGGCTGGTATGGCAGTCCGCGCAGGCGACGCTGTTGTTATCGTGCGCACTCGCATGCCAAGCCACGCCCGAGTCGCTCTTGTGACAGGCTAAACAAATGTCATTCTGTAGGCTGACCGGCGTTGGTCTATCAGAACCAAATTCGATTAAAGCCGGGCGCTCCTTGCCGCGCCGCACACGGCCGGAATGAGCGCCTCCAGGTCCGTGGCAGGCTTCACACTGCAACTGCCCGTGGCCAAATGGACTGTTGGCATTCGTGGGGCTGCCGTGGTCGTTGCGAAACACTGCGAGGGTGATTGGATCATCATGGCAGGCCAGGCAGGAATCCGCCCCCTTGCGGCTGTAAGACCCCTCCAGCAGGGATGCCGTTTCCTGCTGCTGCGCCAGGCCAGCCGGCGTAAGGCAGGTAACGATCAATACGCAGACTAGCTGCAAGCTTCGGCGCCAGAACTCCGCTGCAGCGCTGTTCATTCCTCCAAACGCCAGTCTAATTAAAGAGAAACTTGCCGACGTCATGCGCTTCCTTCACGTCGGCGGTCGCTCCAGGGCCGTGACACAGCGCGCAGGTTTCCACTTCGGCGGAGATCAATGTACTGTCGGCTGCCTTGCCGGCGCTAAAGTCACCGCCGTTTTGTCTCATATGCTCAACGGCCACCGTACTAACGTGACAGCCGTAACAAGCCGCAGTGTTGGGCGAAATAACGGTGTCATCGCTCGGATTCGGCAGGGCGCCCACATCAACAGTAGTTCCCAGCAACGTGCCTGGTTCCACCGGGTAGTAGGTGTCGGGCAGGTGACAACCCTCGCAGTTGTTAAGCCGGCCCGGATATACCAACTCCGCGTAGCTATGCACGCTGTTGCCGAAACCACACGCCGTATAGCCGGTAAACTCTCCTGCATGTATGGCGTGCACCATGTACTTGAAGTCGATCGGCGCATCGTCTGCACCCTGTTCCGCCAGACAGTCGCCGGCACCTCGCTGCCGGCTGTCGGTGGCATTGGGATTGTGGCACACGGCGCAAACTTCCGGTTTGTCGGTCCGGTTATTGCCATGGACAGACAGGCGATTATGGCAGTCATTGCATTTTTCGATAGCGACTGCATTGCGTCGGGGCGTGGCTTCGCCCCCACCAATGCCGGCAAAGGCGATTGCGTTGGTTACGCCTATGCGCTCGTTGAACCCCGCCGTACCGTCGTTGTCGAGGTCCTTCCACGGGTGTCCTTCCAGCGCGGCCGCTAGTGAACCCTCGAGGCCTGTCGGAACCGCAACCGGTGAAGTAACCGTGTAGGTGCCATCTGAATTGTCGGTAGCGGTACCGCCGCAGCCCGGACCGGTGAGCGGGTTGATGCTTATCGGCTGCGCCGGATCGTTGCCGGAACCGGTATTAGTGAAGTCATCCGTAGTCCAACCGATATCGATTGCAAGGCGGCTGGTGCCCGTGTCGCAGGCGGTGAATTCAGGGGCGGTAGCAAGATTATACGGCGCATCGCCGTTGCTCGGATCGGTGACCGAGAATGTCACCTCGGGCTGCTGCCCAACGGCGGTATTCGTGATGCCAAGGAGGTTGAAGGCGAATTCTGCGCTCGCCAATTGTCCGGGAAGTTCATGGGCTTTGGCTATCTGCACTTCTCCGTCGTTAACCGTGGCGTTGGGGCCGTGGCAGTCGAGACACTGACTGTCGTCGCTAAACACGAGACCGCCAGGATGCCCGTCGGTCGCGGAAAGCCAGTCGATATCGTCATGACAGGTGCCGCAGGCCGCCCGATTGGCGACCATCCGCCAATTGCTGGCCTGCGGCGTATTGTCGTCGCTCTCATCGTGACAGGTGGTGCAGTTGCGCACGTCTTGCGGAAACTCTACATTGGAATAGTCGTGCAAGGTGTCGCGGAAACCAACGACCTGGTAACCATTGGCAAGCTCTTTGCCGAAGTGAATCTTGTGGATCATGACTTTCATGTCCACCGAGTTGCCGGTATTGCCGTCGATAGACGATGGGTTATGGCACTGAACGCAGTATTCGACGTCAAAGCGCGCCTCGCCGTGTAGTTCCAGGTTATCGTGGCAGGCGTTGCAGGTGCCAGTATCGGCAATCAGCCGCGTAAAACTTGGCGCGCTGCCGTTGGGTACGAAATCAAAGGGCGCATTATTGGCCGGAATATTCTCCGCCAGGAAACCCTCCGAGTTGGTGCGTATTTCGATACCCAACCGGTGGGTTTTGGTCTCATCGTAGGTAGGTCCTGCTGGATAGTCGCTCACGGCGTTGGCAAACGTGTATTGATAAGTGCCGTCACCGTTGTCAACGTAGGTACCGGCCGTTGCTGTTTCGGTGGTCGCCTGGGCGTTCTCGACGCCTCCATCACTGCGAGTAATATACGCTTGCCAGGCGCTGGATTCACCGTTAGCGCCCGGGCTCAACTGAGATATGAGGAAGCGGATATTAGCCGCTGGCAGACCGGACAAGCCCTGACCCAGATCGTTAGTAAGACTGACATCAACAACGGGAGCGCCGCCACCCGCGGGCACGGCCACGCCAGTAATCTCGACGTTGATTTTCTCAGCGGAACTTACCGGCACCCCGCCGGAAGGGTCGATTGGCGCCACGGGCCCAGGTGAACCGGCTGGCCCCTCGGGCCCGGGCGCTCCATCGGAGCCGTCGTCACCTTCGCAACCTACCAGCAGTACTGCTACAAGTAGAATGAAAACCCACAATCCTTTCGAGGATACGCTTTTCATTGGCCCACGCCTTATTTTTTGATCCGTATGATCTTCGGCTACAAGTACCGCATAAACAATTGGGGGAATTACTTATGGGGGAACTACGTATATCAATGGTGCCGGTGGGAATGGTAGCATCGGAACGGCGCTTTCACCCAGGATGATTACCGAATGAGAAAAAAGTGGCTTATGACATGGGCGCTGTTAACGGCGGGGGCTATCGCCGGTTCGGCCGCGGGTGATGAGTTTGACGCTTTAGTACAGCAATGCGATGGCTGCCACGGCCTTGATGGGGTCAGCCAGTGGTCGGATGTGCCTACCATCGCCGGGATTTCGGAGTTTGTCCACTCCGACGCGTTGTTTATCTACCAGGATAAAGCGCGCCCATGCAAAGAGGATAAGTTCCGGGCGGGCGATACCACCCGAGCGCCGACCGATATGTGCGCTGTGACTGCAGACCTCAGCGAAGCTCAAATTGAAGCACTGGCAGCCTACTACGCAGCGAAACCCTTTGCGGCTGCCACCCAGAAGTTCGACCCCGCCCTCGCCAAACGCGGCCACGCAGTCCATGAACAGGCGTGCGAGCGCTGCCATAGCGACGGCGGCGCCAATGCAGAGGATGACGCCGGCATTCTCAAGGGACAGTGGATGGAGTATATGCGGCGCACGTTTGCCGAGTACAAAGCGAGTGAGCGGGAGCAACCCAAAAAAATGAAAGCCAAGTTCGACCCGCTCAGCGAAGAAGATCTCGAGACCCTGCTCCACTTCTACGCCAGCCCAGATTAAACGGCCGTACCTGGGAGTTCTCACATGGCCCGAGCTGATCAAGACGAGAATCGAAATAGCTGGTGGTCGCGGTTGTGGGCCCGGCCGCATAAAAAATGGCTGCTGGGTATTCCGCTTGGCGGATTTCTCGCCCTAATAGCCGGAGCTGCTGGCTTGGGTACATTCAATTTTGCTCTGCATGAAACCAGCACTACCGAGTTTTGTTTCTCCTGCCATTCCCATGAACAGTTCATTCGTCCGGAATACGAAGCGTCGTCCCACTTCAACAATCAAGCCGGTGTGCAGGCGGGTTGTGCGGACTGTCACTTGCCCCATGGTTGGTTTGAGTACACTTGGAACAAGATTGTGGTGTCCATGGACATCGTTCCGGAGCTACTGGGCAAGCTGGATACCAAGGAAAAGTACGAGGCTCATCGTGGTGAGATGGCGCAACACGTCTGGACTCGATTCCGGGAGAACGATTCGGAGTTCTGTCGTCACTGCCATAACTACGAGCGAATGGATCTTAGCCTGCAGGAGCGAAGGGCGCAGCGCAAGCACGAACAGGCTATGAAAAGCGGCGAAACCTGCATCGATTGCCATCAGGGCATCGTACATGCCTTGCCGGAAAATTGGAGCGCTATCTGGGACAATGTGGAAAAGGCCACCGGCGGCTAACCGCATAGTCAACCCTCTACTCCTTGTAGCCCTCTAAAATTTTGATGTATTCCGCGCGCTCAAAGTGCTGGCGTCGATTATCTTGCATGCGGCAATCATTGTATAAAAGCCATTTTGCGGCGTATGAACGCAAGCTGTGTGGACAAGCGCAACTCTTTGGGGCAGACGTCCTCGCAGCCTAACAGGCTCATACAGCCGAACACGCCATTTTCGTCGCCAATAAGTTCGTAATAGTCGGCGTCGCTGCGCGTATCGCGCGGGTCTAGGCGAAAGCGTGCGATCTTGTTGAGACCGGCAGCACCGACAAACTCTTCGCGCATGCGTGCGGTGCCACAAGCGGCGATACAACAGCCGCATTCTATGCAGCGCTCGAGTTCGTAAATTTTCCGAGCGAGCTCGGGCTCCATGCGTTCTTCGAATGCGTTTAGGTCCACCGCATCTTCCTGCCCAT
>JBPCXM010000018.1:0-24073 GCA_051008535.1 Pseudomonadales bacterium
GTACCTTCAAGCTTGATAGCGTCTTTTTCGCGGGTCAGCTTGCGGTAGAAAACGCCGTCCGGCACAGTGCGTACCAATTCGTCGAACACGCGCACGATGATAGGACGGTTGCCCTGCAGTGCCTGAATAATCTTCATGCGCTCCAGCAGCTGTTCCTTTTTGCTTTCCAGCTCACTGATCTCAGTGACCTCTTTGTTGAGGTTATCAATATTCGTTTGCAGATATTGATTACGCGACGTTTGACCATCAATCCAGTGGTTATAGGTGCGATCAGCCAGGAATAGCAAGGCCAACGCGCCGACCACCACTGCGGCCAGTACGGTCAAGAATTCTTTCTTGAGTTCTTCGCGCCGCTCTTCGCGCCACGGTAGTAAGTTAATCGTTGCCATTAGTCGAAGCTCCTCATGGCCAGTCCGCAAGCAATCATCATTGCCGGAGCATCATTGCCCAGGGAAACCGCGTTCACTTTGGAAGCAACGCTCATGTTTGCAAAAGGGTTTGCAGCGAGGGTTGGCATTCCCAACTTCTCCTGCACTAACTCGGTAAGGTCAGGCATGGCGGCCACACCGCCGGCGAGAACTATGTAGTCGACGTTGTATTGGCTGGAGGAGAAGAAGAATTGTAGTGACCGGGTCACCTGCTGCACGACCGCTTCTTTGAATGGTTCCAGCACTTCCTGCTCATAGTCTTCTGGAAGACCGCCCTGTTTCTTCGCCACGCCTGCTTCTTCAAAAGACAAGCCATAGCGGCGTTGAATTTCTTCCGTCAACTGTTTGCCACCAAATAACTGCTCGCGAGTATAAACAGTGACACCATCAACCAATACACTTAGCGTGGTCATGGTTGCGCCAATGTCAACGATGGCCACGACATGGTTAGCGTCGTAGTCCATTTGATTCTGAATTAAACTAAACGCGCGCTCCATCGAATACGCTTCGACGTCGACTATTTTTGTTTCTAGTTCCGCCAAGTCTGCAGCGTCGGTGCGCAATTCCACATTTTCCTTGCGGCAGGCGGCTAGCAGTACTTCCACCAATTCTGGATCGCGCTCACTCGATCCGAGCACTTCAAAATCCAGCGCTACTTCATCGAGTGGGTAAGGAATGTATTGATCGGCCTCAACTGAAATCTGAGTTTCAGTTTGATCTTCAGTCAAACCGGCTTCCATCTCTATGACTTTAGTGATGACCGCCGAACCCGACACGGCAATCGCGATATTCTTGTTTTTCGCTTTCGCCTGACCGACAACTTTGGCGATGGCATCACCTACGCCTTCTACGTCGTTAATATTCTTCTCAACAACGGAATTGGGAGGGAGTGATGCAACGGCGTAGCTCTCTACACGAAAGCGGTTGCCACTGCGGCTAAGTTCCAGCAACTTGACTGAAGAGGAACTTATGTCCAAGCCCAATACATTTTGTGCTTTTTTCTCGAATAGCCCAAACACGCTTGATTCCTAATTTACGCCTGCAATGTGCAGACTGTAGTGTGATGAAAACGTGAAATATTCTTTATAACCATAGTGGATTTATATCAAAAGTCTAAAAAATAATTATAATGGCCGGTTATTTGAGCCACTTATTAAATCGGTTAGCTCTCCGACCAGACCAGCAGTCTCATTGCGCATGAATCGATATCTCTATCTTGGCTTCTGGTCGTTTTTTACACTTGTCACAGGCACCGTTCTCGTTTCTTCCGGCGCCTATTTATACCTTAGTCCGAAATTGCCAGATGTCGACGCGCTGAATGAAATAAAACTTCAGATTCCGCTGAGGGTTTATACAAACGACGGTGAACTGATTGGCGAATTTGGTGAGAAGCGGCGCACGCCGGTTTTTTACGCCGATGTGCCTGAGAAATTTGTCGCTGCGCTGCTTGCTGCGGAGGACGATAATTTCGAGAACCACAGCGGCGTTGATATCAAAGGATTGATGCGCGCGGCGAGTGAGATAGTCACCAGCGGTAGTATTCAAACCGGTGGCAGCACGATTACCATGCAAGTCGCCAGAAACTTTTTTCTAACCCGTGAGCAATCCTTTGTCCGCAAGTTCAACGAGATTTTGCTAGCACTACAAATCGAACGCAAGCTCAGCAAGCAGCAGATCCTTGAACTGTACATGAACAAGATTTATCTCGGCAACCGCGCCTACGGTATTAATGCGGCGGCCCAGGTGTACTATGGAAAGCGGCTGCACGAACTCGATCTGGCGCAGCTGGCGATGATTGCGGGCCTGCCCAAGGCGCCGTCGCGCTATAACCCGATTATCAACCCCGATCGCGCGCTGTTACGTCGCAACTGGATTTTGCGCCGCATGCAATCACTTGGAACCCTCACCAACGAGGAATACGAAACGGCCAAGCAACAGCCGATCAGCGCCAGCCTGCACGGCCAACGTCTCGCCATGCGTGCCCCCTATGTCGCCGAAATGGCGCGCGCCGAAATGATTGAACGTTATGGCGACGCCGCTTATGTCGATGGTTATCGGGTATACACGACTATTCCTATTGCACTCCAACAGGCCGCGCATGTGGCCGTTATTGAGGGTCTTGAGACTTATGGCCAGAGGCATGGTTACTACGGCCCGGAGAAGCGAGTTTTCTATCCGGATGATCCAGAAGCTACTTTGGCCGAGCAGAGGAAACTACTGCGTACAACTAAAGTATTGGGTGGTATGCATCCGGCCTTTGTGACCATGGTCAATGAGCAAAGCATAGAAATACTGTTAACCGATGAGAGCAAAGCGGTGGTTGAATGGGACAACGGTCTACGTCAGGCCCGCAGGTTCGTCACCATTAACAACCGCGGTCCAAAACCGGAAACTGCCAGCGAAGTAGCTGAAGTCGGCGACTTTATTCGTGTTTCCCAGGACGAACAGCAACAGTGGCATCTAACCCAACTGCCGCGGGCGCAAGCCGCGCTGGTCGCGGTAGATCCACACAACGGCGCCATTCGTGCGCTGGTCGGTGGTTTCGATTATCGTCAAAGTAAATTTAATCGTGTCACGCAGGCTGCGCGTCAACCCGGATCAAGCTTCAAACCTTTCGTTTATTCCGCCGCGTTAGAGAATGGCTTCACTGCTGCCAGTCTTATCAATGATGCGCCAGTGGTCTTTGCTGACGACGATTTGGAAAATATCTGGCGACCGGAAAATTCCAGCGGCAAGTTCTACGGCCCTACGCGTTTGCGCAAGGCGTTATATCTTTCCCGTAATTTAGTATCTATTCGAATATTGCGTTCTGTTTCGCCTGCAACTGCGGTCAAATACGTGCAGCGCTTTGGATTCGACACTAACTCTATCCAAAAAGATTTATCGTTGGCATTGGGGAGTCACGCGCTAACCCCGCTGCAGATTGCTACTGGCTATACCGTTTTCGCTAACGGTGGTTATAAGGTGCAACCCTATTTGATCGAGCGTATCGATGACTCGGAGGGTAATACGGTGTATCAGGCGGAGCCAGCTGTTGTTTGCAAGGAATGCGAAGAAGACGAAAAGGATAAGTCGGCAGTCGCGGCTACGAACGGATATAAGGAAGCGTCAGTACAGGAAGGGCCCACGCTCATCGGCGGCGACGCGCGCGGCGATTCGGCAACGGACGACGCTGAGCAGAATTTGCATATCGCGCCACGCGTACTCGACAAGCGCGTGACATACATTATGGACAATATGTTACAGGACGTTATTCGCCGCGGCACCGGTGTTAAGGCACGCTCTCTCAAACGCAGTGATATCGTCGGCAAGACCGGCACCACCAACGGGCCAACCGATGCGTGGTTTTCCGGCTATAGCCCTGCTCTGGTAACAACAGTGTGGCTTGGTTTCGACCAAAACCAATTGCTAGGTCGGCGCGAGTTTGGTGGCTCGGCGGCGCTACCAATCTGGATCGACTTCATGTCTGCCGCGCTGGAGGATGTACCAGAACAGCCGCGAACAACCCCAGAAGGCATTGTGACCATTCGTATTGACCCGCAAACCGGCAAGCGCGCGTCACCAAGCCAGACCGACGCAATATTCGAAGTGTTCAGGGAAGAGAACGTACCGCAGGACGAAGCTAAACCGGATAAGCTCGACCCGTTTTCAGTGGAGTCCGAAGATGAAGTTATGGAAGACGTGTTTTAGCTTAGCGCCTCAATCAAGTTTTAGTAAGGGCTTTCCAGCGGATAGTGTTCAGGATAATCCAGCTGCGCAACGCCCGTTTCAATAGCCGCACGTGCTACTGCATCTGCCACCTGGCTTAACAGTCGCGTATCCATTGGTTTCGGGATAATGTAGTCGCGGCCAAACTCCAGATGATCGCACCCGCACGCGTCCAACACGGCCTGCGGCACGGGTTGCTGGGCGATTTTTCTAATCGCCTCGACCGCCGCGGCTTTCATTTCTTCATTGATACGAGTGGCACGCACATCGAGCGCACCGCGGAAGATAAACGGAAAGCCAAGCACGTTATTCACCTGGTTCGGGTAGTCTGAGCGACCAGTCGCCATAATCACATCATCGCGCGTTTGCAGCGCCAGTTCTGGTTTAATTTCCGGATCGGGATTCGAGCAGGCAAACACGATCGGCCGCGGTGCCATACTCCGCAACAACTCCGGCGCTAGCAAATCTGCCCCTGATAGGCCGACAAAAACATCTGCGTCCTCGCAGGCGTCGGCTAGGGTGCGTTTTTCGCTGGGATGTGCAAATTCCTCTTTAAACTCATTCAAGCCGTGACGGCCACTGTAAATAACACCGCGCCGATCTACCATCAATATATTCTCGGCGGCAGCGCCAAGCTTGATCAACAGGCGCATGCAAGCGATGGCAGCCGCGCCCGCACCCAAACAGACGACCGTAGCGCTGGCGATTTGTTTGTCTTGTATTTCTAACGCATTGAGTATGCCAGCGGCCGTGACTATCGCAGTACCGTGCTGATCGTCATGAAAAATGGGCACGTCGCACTGTTCGATCAATGCTTTCTCTATGGCGAAACACTCGGGTGATTTAATATCCTCTAGATTAATGCCGCCAAACGATAAGGAAATGTTTCTGACAGTATCGATGAATGCCTGTGGGTCTTGCGTGTCCACTTCGATGTCGATGGAGTTGATATCCGCAAAGCGTTTAAACAGCAGGCTTTTGCCTTCCATGACCGGTTTGCTGGCGAGCGGGCCAAGATTTCCCAATCCTAGAATTGCACTGCCGTTACTGATAACGGCCACAAGGTTGCCTTTTCCGGTATATTTGTAAGCGTTCAGAGCATCTCTAGCGATTTCCTTTACCGGTTCAGCGACGCCTGGGCTATATGCCAGTGCAAGATCAATCTGTGTTTCTGCCGCTGTAGTCAACTCAACGCTGATTTTGCCAGGACTGGGGTATTGGTGATAATCCAGCGCGGCGGCGCGCTCGCTCTGTTCCGACATTGCTTTTGTTCCGTGTTATTGCTTGCGCTTTGTATTTTGACGCTGCAGCATAACGCGTTAATTACAGCGCCACAACAAATGCAAGTCGAAGTAAAACCAGCTGCGGAGTTTATCTATGCAGCTTGACGTTGGAACAAGAAAAGATTTACGCGGATAGCAATCACCGCGGTACGCTTATTTTGCCGAGCGCTTACCGAAACGCTTGTTGAAACGATCGATTCGACCACCGGTGTCCAGAACTTTTTGCTTGCCCGTATAGAAAGGGTGGCAATTGGAACACACGTCGATGTGAATTTCTTTCTTTAGCGTAGAGCGGGTCTTGATGACGTTGCCGCAACTACAAGTGGCCGTCAAATCGCCGTATTCTGGATGAGTATCTGCTTTCATATGAGTTACCCTGGTTTTTGGGTACCGCCACCTGCGTTAATGCAGGCACCGTACCGCGGAGCGGGGCGCATCATACCAAACGGCAATTTTTTAGCAAGCATCGACGCGTTTTTTGGTACCAGCTAAATTTTATGCCTGGCATAAAGATTTACGATAATCTGGAAGGAGCACTAATGCCATCTGACATCATCTGCTGCATCGCAGTTCCAACCCCACTTAACCGCTTGTTCGACTATCTGCCACCAAAGCATATGTCCACTGCAGAACAGCAACACCTGCAGGTTGGCCAGCGCTTGCGTGTGCCATTTGGCCGCCGCTACATCACCGGACTGCTGCTGGCGGTTAAACAACACACCGATGTACCTGCCGAGCGCCTCAAGCACGCCGCCGAACTGATCGATGCAGAGCCGCTGCTGGACAGCAGCTTAATAAAGCTGTTGCGATGGGTCGCCGACTATTATCACCACCCACTGGGTGACACGCTGTTTGGATTTCTGCCTGCTTTGTTACGCCAGGGCCGGCCCGCTGCTCCAAGCAATGCCAAGCTAGTGTGGCGGCTAAGCCATCGCGGCTTGGGGCTTGGCGCGGGGGCATTAAAACGCGCGCCCAAACAAGCCGAACTATTGGCATTGATGCAGCAATACGGCGAAGTCGGTCGCGATATGCTAGCAGCAGCCAATATTAGTGCAGCTATTGTGCGTAGCATGGAACAAAAACTCCTGGTAGAGCGCAGTCAGCTAAGCCAGCCCGAGCGGAGAGACTCTGCAACGCCCACAAAGCAGAATAAGCTGAAACTCAACGTTGAACAGCAGCAAGCGATGGCGGCCATTAGTTCAGAATTAGGTAGCTATAGTTGCAATTTGCTCGACGGCGTCACTGGCAGTGGCAAGACCGAAGTCTATATGCAGTTGATCGACTACGTGCTGGCAAACGGTCACCAAGCGCTGGTACTAGTACCGGAAATCGGTCTGACACCGCAGATGCAACAACGCTTTACCGACCGCTTCGGTCAATCGGTGCTCAGTCTGCATAGCGGCCTGAGCGATACCGAGCGGCTCGACAACTGGCTGCAGGCGCGGGCCGGCACCGCACAGGTCATTGTCGGCACGCGCTCGGCGGTGCTGACACCGATGCCAAGGCTTGGATTGATCGTAATCGACGAAGAACACGACGGCTCGTTTAAACAACAAGATGGCTTGCGCTATTCGGCGCGCGACATCGCCATCAAGCGCGCCCAATCTTGCGCTATCCCAATTGTGTTAGGTTCCGCAACGCCATCCACTGAAAGCTTACGCAACGCGGCCCAGCGCAAATACCGTCACCTGACTCTGCCACGCCGGGTGGGCAACGCGGAAATGCCGCACTTTGAAATTGTCGATACCAGCGAGCAGAAGCTGGACGAAGGTTTATCGGAGCAATTACTGCAAGCCGTCGACCGGCATTTACAGGCAGGCCAGCAGGTGTTGCTGTTTCTCAACCGGCGTGGCTTCGCACCGACCATGCTGTGCAGTGAATGCGGCTGGATTGCGCAATGCAAATCCTGCGATGCGCGTTTGACAGTGCATTCTCACGCGCACCAGCTACGCTGCCACCATTGCGACGCAAAAGCCGCCTGGCCAACACATTGTCCGCAGTGCAAAAGCGCACACCTGCAAGCGTTAGGTATCGGCACACAACGCAGCGAAGCAGCCTTAAGTAGGCATTTCCCTAATATACCGATTGTCCGGCTGGACCGAGACTCAACCCAGCGCAGGGGCGAGCTGCAGGCAAAGCTGGCGCATGTCGAACAAGGCGAACCATGCATCCTGCTGGGCACGCAAATGCTGGCCAAAGGCCACCACTTTCCGGCAATTACCTTGGTAGCGATTATCGACGCCGATGCTGCCCTGTTCAGCGCCGATTTTCGCGGCCCGGAGCGGATGGCTCAAACGCTGACCCAAGTGGCAGGGCGGGCAGGTCGTGCCAGTCAGCGTGGTGAAGTGTTGATTCAGAGCCAACTGCCTAAGCATCCGATGCTCACCACTTTAATGAGAGACGGTTACGCGGTATTTGCGCAACGAGTACTAGCCCAGCGCCAGGATTGTGCGTTGCCGCCATTCACACGTATGGCGATGATTCAGGCCGAACACAAAAACCTGGACAGTGCCATCGCGGCGCTGCAACAGCTTAAAGTGTCAGCCGAGCCTTTGCCACGCTCGCTGCACTGCATCGGCCCCATGCCCGCCGCGCTGCTGCGCAAGGCCAATCGATACCGAGCGCAACTGTCATTGTTTAGCGTAGACATCAAACAACTACACCTCGCGCTGGGGCAAATTCGGCATGCTATTGACAGCAATAAAAGCGCGCGCGATTTACGCCTGAGTATTGATGTAGATCCAATGGATACTTATTAAGCGGCTTGTGATTTTATACAAATCGAAGCTCACTTGTTGGCAAGCCCGCGGCAAGTGCGCATAATGATGGGTTGCATTAGCGCCAATACTTTCTCCGCCTGCGGCAAACCAATCGATTCACATGAAGCAACGCATTACGCACCTCATTGACCAGGCCTTGCAGCAGCTCGTTGCGCAAGAAAAACTGCCACCTCTGGATAGCTTGCAAATACGCGTGGACGCGGCGCGCGATAGCGCGCATGGCGATTACGCCAGCAATATAGCGCTCAGCCTTGCCAAGCAAGCACAACGTAGTCCACGCGAACTGGCCGAATTAATTTGCGCGGCACTGCCAGCGAGTAGTGAAATCGACAAGGTCGAAATCGCGGGCCCAGGCTTTATTAACTTCTTCGTCAGCGCCGGCAGTACCAACGCTATCGTCCAGCAGGTGCTAGTACAGCAGCAGAATTTCGGACGCAGCACGGTCGGGGCCGGCCACAAAGTGCAGGTGGAGTTCGTGTCCGCCAACCCGACAGGTCCGCTGCATGTCGGCCACGGCCGCGGCGCCGCCTACGGCGACACCGTTGCCGCGCTGCTGGAGGCAGTGGGATACACGGTAGAGCGCGAGTACTATGTCAATGACGCCGGCCGGCAAATGGATATATTGGCAGCCAGCGTATGGCTGCGTTATTTACAAAACTGTGGCGAAGAGCTGACGTTTCCTTCCAATGCATATCAAGGCGACTATATACGCGCTATTGCCGAACAGCTGGTCGCCGAACACGGCGAGCAGCTAAGGGTCGGCGCCGCCGACGTATTCTCCGGTGTTTCGGCCGACGCAACGCAGGGCGGCGATAAGGAAAAACACATCGATGGCTTAATCGCTAGTGCCAAGGCGCATTTGCGGGAGCGCTACGAGCTGGTATTTAGTGCTGCGTTGAGCGGCATACTGGATGATATTCGTGCCGATTTACAGGAATTCGGCGTAACCTACGACACCTGGTTTTCCGAACGCTCTCTAAGCGAACAACCTAGCCAGATTGACAAGGCCATCGAACAACTGCACGCCCACGGCGTAGTCGAACAGGAAAACGGCGCGCTATGGTTTCGCTCGACCCGCTTTGGCGACGACAAGGACCGCGTCGTGCTGCGTGACAACGGCGAGTCCACCTACTTCGCTTCCGATATCGCGTATGTGCTGAATAAATACGAACGCGGCTACGATAAAGTTATCTACGTGTGGGGCGCGGACCATCACGGCTATATTGACCGCGTGTATGCGGCTATCAAGGCGCTGGGGCTGGACCCGGAAAAGGCCAGCATAAAACTGGTGCAATTTGTTCATTTGTACCGTGGCGAGCGGCAAATGCAAATGTCGACCCGCAGTGGCGAGTTTGTCACGCTGCGCGAATTGCGCGAAGAAGTCGGCACCGACGCGACGCGCTTCTTCTATCTCATGCGGCGTTGCGAACAGACCACCGATTTCGACCTCGACCTGGCCAAATCGCAAAGTAAAGACAACCCGGTATATTACGTGCAGTATGCGCATGCGCGGGTATGCAGCGTGTTCAAAAAGCTCGAACAGGCCGGCAAACAGTGGGACTCAGAGCGCGGGCTGAACAACCTGGACAGCCTAACCGAAGAACACGAACAAAACCTGATGCGCAAACTAACCGCCTACCCGGAAACGCTTAACAAAGCGGCGCGCAACTATGAACCGCATCTACTCACCACCTACTTGCGTGACCTGGCCGCTGACTTTCACACTTATTACAATGCCCACAAAATGCTTATCGACGACGCTAATCTGCGCGACGCGCGGCTATGCCTGAGTGCCGCGGTACGCCAGGTGATTGCCAACGGATTACGCTTGCTTGGAGTCTCAGCCCCGGAGAGCATGTAAGCATGGCGCACGATTATGCCAAACGACCTCGCAATGGGCGCAAGAGAAAGAACAAGGGGATCAGCTCCGGCCCAATTTGGCTGGTCACAGGTTTGTTGTGCGGCTTCTTTCTGGCTTTTTTGCTTCAGCTCGGCGGCGTTAACCTTGTGCCGAGCAGCGCCGCCCCGACTGAGCGCGTGCCCACTCCAATTGCCGATTCGCCGGTAAACAGCGGCGATCAGACACAAACACAAACCACGAAAAAACCACGCTTCGAATTTTATTCGCTGCTGCCAGAAGCAGAAGTGGAGGTGGCAGATCAACAAGAAGTGCCGGTTGTTGAGTCTTCTTCGAATACAGCGACGCAAAGCCACAGCCAGACTGCACCGCTAACGAGCGCCCGACCAACCGCTAACGGCACCCAGTACGTATTGCAGGCCGGCTCATTTAGACGTCACAACGACGCCGACCGTCGCCGCGCTGAGTTATTGTTGATGGGGCTTCGAGCCAATATCGAAAAGGTAGACTTAAGCCCCTCCGACAGCCGTCATCGCGTGTATGCGGGCCCGTTCGACACACACTCAACTATGCTTGACGCTCGCAAGCAGTTGGCCCAGGCCAAGATCGACACGCTGATACTTAAAAGAAGGTTGCGATAGTTTGGTTGAAATTTACCATCCGCAACCCATATCTCCCAGTTAGCGATTAATTTTTGCACTCGCGGCGATTGAACAGCCGCATCAGAATCATCAAGAGAGGCTCCAAAGTGGAACAATATCGCGGTACTACCATTTTATCCGTACGCCGCAACGGCAAGGTTGTGATCGGTGGCGATGGCCAGGTCTCGCAAGGCAACACTGTTATGAAAGGCAACGCACGCAAAGTCCGGCGCCTGCACAACGACCAAGTGTTGGCCGGATTCGCCGGTGGCACCGCAGATGCCTTCACTTTGTTCGAGCTATTTGAGGCACAACTGGAAAAATACCAGGGCAAACTCACCCGGGCGGCAGTCGAACTGGCCAAAGCGTGGCGCACCGAACGCGCGCTGCGCCGGCTGGAAGCCTTGCTGGCGGTGGCCGACGCCGAAACATCATTGGTCATTACTGGCAACGGCGACGTCATCGAACCAGAAGACTGCCTGATCGCCATTGGTTCGGGTGGCCCTTTCGCCCAATCTGCAGCACGCGCACTGCTCGACAACACCGAATTGTCGGCCCGTGACATTGTCGAAAAAAGCCTGCACATCGCCGGCGATATCTGTATTTACACCAACCACAATCGCACTATTGAAGAACTGGATTGCAACGCATGAGCACCATGACCCCCCGCGAAATTGTTCACGAACTGGACAAACACATCGTCGGCCAGGACGAAGCCAAACGCGCAGTCGCCATTGCGCTGCGCAACCGCTGGCGCCGCATGCAACTCGACGAGCCGCTGCGCGAAGAAATTACCCCGAAGAATATTTTAATGATAGGTCCTACTGGCGTTGGCAAGACGGAAGTCGCACGGCGTCTCGCAAAACTGGCGAACGCGCCCTTCATTAAAGTGGAAGCGACTAAATTCACCGAAGTCGGCTACGTCGGCCGCGACGTGGAATCAATCGTCCGTGACCTGGTCGACGGTGCGATGAAAAAACTGCGCGAAGAAGAAATGAACAAGGTCGAGAACCGCGCCATGGATGCCGCGGAGGATCGCATCCTCGACGCCGTGCTGCCGCCTGCGCGCGACGGAGTTACCGAAGATAAGGAAACTGGCACCCGCCAATTGTTTCGTAAAAAGCTGCGCGAGGGCGAGCTGGACGACAAGGAGATAGAAATCGAAGTGCGTGCCACGCCGGTTGGCGTAGAGATTATGGCGCCGCCGGGCATGGAAGAGATGACCAATCAACTGCAGGGCATGTTTTCTAATATGGGTAGCGATCGCAAGCGATCACGCAAACTCACGGTCAAAGCCGCGTTGAAGGCGTTGAAAGACGAAGAGGCCGCCAAACTGATTAACGAAGATGAACTGAAAGTGCGCGCGCTGGAAAGCGCCGAGCAAAACGGCATCGTATTCCTCGACGAACTCGACAAAGTCGCCAAGCGTTCCGAAACCACCGGCGCCGACGTGTCGCGCGAAGGGGTGCAGCGTGACTTGTTGCCATTGATCGAAGGCTGCACGGTCAGCACGAAATATGGCATGCTGCGCACCGATCATATTTTATTTATCGCCTCGGGCGCGTTTCATCTCGCCAAGCCTTCCGACCTTATTCCAGAGCTGCAAGGACGCTTGCCGATTCGGGTGGAATTGCAAGCACTGACACCCGAAGACTTTCAACGCATACTGATCGAACCTGACGCCTCGCTGACCGAGCAATACCAGGCCTTGCTGGCCACCGAAGGGCTTGCAGTGGAGTTCAGCGACGACGGTATTCGCAAAATCGCCGAAATCGCCTGGGAAGTCAACGAACGCACTGAGAATATCGGCGCTCGCCGGCTGCACACGGTCATGGAACGCTTGCTTGAACAAGCCTCGTTTGACGCGACTGATGCTAACGAAGATGCACTGGTGGTCAATGCCGACTATGTTGACAAGCACGTCGGCGAACTCGCTAAAGACGACGATTTAAGCCGGTTTATTCTGTAGTGTCGATTCCCAAAAACATTCACCTGCATAAGCATTCGCAAGAGTTGGAACTAGAGTATCCCGGTGGCGAATCGTATCGGCTGAAAAGCGAATACTTGCGTGTTTATTCACCTTCAGCAGAAGTACGCGGCCATGGCAAGGGTCAGGAAGTGCTCCAGAGCGGCAAGAAATACGTCAATATTCAAGAGTTGCGTCCAGTCGGGAACTACGCGATTCAGCTGGTGTTCACCGATGGTCACGATACCGGCATTTACTCTTGGGACTATCTGTACGGATTGTGTACCGAACGAGAACAAAAGTGGATGGACTATATCAAACGCCTTAAAGCGGCCAATGCCAGTCGCGAACCAGTGTCGGAGCCGATTATATTTAAAGGCTAAGACGCGCACTTCCCGAACCAGTACAATAGTCACTCAATCATGCATCCTGCAGCACTAGTTTTATGAATGACAAAACAAAAACTCACTTTGGCTATCGCGAGGTCGATGTCGAAGAAAAAGCGAGCCTGGTAGCCAATGTCTTCGATTCGGTTGCCAGTAAATACGATGTGATGAACGATCTGATGTCGGCAGGCGTGCACCGCATCTGGAAGCGTTTCACGCTTGAGGTCAGCGGCGTGCGGGCCGGGCATAGCGTGTTGGATATTGCCGGCGGCACTGGCGATCTGGCAGAAAAATTTTACGATATGGTCGGTCCGGACGGCCATGTGGTACTGGCGGACATTAACGCCTCCATGCTGCGGGTTGGCCGCGATCGGTTGACCAACCAAGGCATCTGCGGCAACCTCGATTACGTGCAGGCCAACGCCGAATGTTTGCCATTTCCAGAGGATAATTTCAACTGCGTGACCATCGCCTTCGGCTTACGCAACGTCACCGACAAAGAAGCGGCACTACGCTCGATGCTGGATGTACTGAAACCCAGCGGCAAGCTTCTAATACTGGAATTCTCCAAACCGAAAAATGAACTGCTCAGCAAGGCCTACGACGCCTACTCATTCTCCGTCTTACCGCGTCTAGGCAAACTGATTACCAACGACAGCGATAGCTATCAATACCTGGCCGAATCGATTCGCAAGCACCCGGACCAGGAAACTTTGCAAGATATGATGGTGGAAGCCGGCTTCGCCAACTGCGAGTACCACAATATGACTGGAGGTATTGTTGCCCTTCACATCGGTTCAAAACCTTGACCGATCCTGCACTGCAAACCGCCGCCCTCAGCAGTCTTGAATTTGTGATTAACAAGGCGCTGGAGCTGGACCCTGGCAGCACTGCGCGATTGGCAGAAATGCAGGGCATCACACTAAAAATCGAATGCACAAACCCCGCTTTGTGCGCCTATGTGCAACCTGGCGAGCAAGGGTTGCAGCTACGAAGTTGGTACGACGTGGAACCCGACAGCGGTATTAGCGGCACTTTATCCGAATTGACCCGGCTATTGCAGGCGCAAGACAAAGCATCGGCGCTGGTGAATGGCGCGTTCCAAATCAGTGGCGACAGCGGCCCTCTGTTGCAATTGCAGGAAATACTCGCCCAGCTGGAGATCGATTGGGAACAACCCATAGCGCGACTGTTAGGCGATGTGGCAGGCCATCAGGTCGGTAAGTTTATTCGTGGTTCACTGGCCTGGGGCCGGCATGCATCCGGCAGTTTGCAACGCAACGTGGAAGAGTTTATCCACGAAGAGGCGCGCCTGCTGCCACCGCGGTTAGAACTGGAGAATTTCTATACCGACGTGGGCGCGCTCAATTTGCGTGTCGACCGCCTCGCCGCTCGTGTGCGCAAAGCGCAGCGGCAATTAAATCCCGAGCCTGAATAGCATGTTCGGACTGCGGCGCCTCATTAAAATTATTCGGGTAACGCTGCGCTACCGACTCGACTTACTGTTCAACACCAGTGCCCTACCCTGGCACATACGCATCCTGCTATTACCGGTGCGCGCTTTTCCTGCTGGCAGTCACAGCCGCGGTGAGCGCATCCGCTTGGCGCTCGAAGAGTTAGGGCCAATTTTTATCAAGTTTGGACAAATGCTGTCCACCCGCCCTGACCTTATTCCAGCCGATATCGTCGATCAACTCAGCGAGCTGCAAGACAATGTTCCGCCGTTTGATGAAGCGCTGGCAGCTGCGACTATCGAGGCAGCGCTTGAGCAAAATATAAGCACGGTATTCAAACGTTTTGACACCACTCCAATGGCCTCTGCTTCGGTCGCCCAGGTACACGCGGCGGCATTGCAGGACGGCAGTGAAGTCGTCGTCAAAGTGTTGCGCCCTGGAATTGAGAAGGTCATTCAGCAGGATATTAAACTGCTGTTTTCACTGGCAAGGCTGGTACACCGTTACGCACCCGACGGTCGCCGCTTGCGACCGGTGGAAATAGTAGACGACTACCAACACACCATCATGGATGAGCTGGACTTGTTGCGCGAAGCGTCCAACGCCGCTCAGTTGAAACGCAACTTTGCTGACTCCGATATGCTGTACGTACCTAAGGTGTATTGGGACTATACCCGCACCAACGTTTTTGTGATGGAGCGCATTTACGGCATCGCGGTGACGGACATTGCTGCACTAAACGCGGGCAACACCAATCTTCAGGTGTTAGCGGAACGCGGCGTTGAAATATTTTTCACACAGGTTTTTCGCGACAGCTTTTTTCATGCCGACATGCACCCCGGCAATATTTTCGTCGATATCAAAGATCCTGAAAAACCGCGCTATATAGCTGTAGATTGCGCAATTATCGGCAGTCTTTCGGATCACGATCAGTATTATCTGGCGCGCAACCTGTTGGCAATTTTTCAGCGTGAATATCGTCAGGTAGCGCAACTACACATCGAATGCGGCTGGATACCCGAAACAACCCGAGTTAATGACTTCGAGGCGGCTATTCGCAGTGTGTGCGAACCCATATTTCAAAAACCGATCAGCGAAATTTCATTTGGTCAATTGCTGGTGTATCTATTCACCGTCGCCCGCCGCTTCGATATGACCGTGCAGCCCAGCCTGGTCTTACTCCAAAAAACCCTGCTCAATATTGAAGGCCTGGGGCGCCAGCTATATCCTCAGCTCGACTTATGGCAAACCGCCCAGCCATTTCTAGAACGCTGGGTTGAGGACCGCTACGCGCCGGCCCAGGTCATGCAACGCTTGCAGCGCCAGGCGCCTTCTTGGCTGGAACAGTTACCGCAGGTGCCCGATCTATTACTGCAAAGCCTGAAGCAAAGTCAGCATCTCGCCGAGCTGACTGAATTGCAACAAATGCAGTTGCAGCAAATGCACAGCGCCGACAAAAAAGCCCGGCGGCGGCGCTTGCTGGCGCTGGTCGCGCTGCTTGTTGGCGGCGGCTTTATGCTGCTTAATCCTACCGCGGTGGAAATGGCAGCCGGAGATCTCACCAAAACCGGGCTGCTAATCGGTGGCCTTGCCCTGGCAATTTTCCTGCTGGGTTAATGATAGTGACGTAAATCGTTGCTACCATAGCTCTCATGCCTGATACCGCATTTTTAGATGACATTAAATGGGATGCCACGGGACTGGTGCCGGCCATCGCCCAGGACTATCGCAACCAACGTGTGCTAATGGTCGCATGGATGGATCGCGCCGCGCTCGCAGAAACGGTGCAAAGTGGACAAGCGGTGTATTATTCGCGTTCGCGGCAACAGCTTTGGCGCAAAGGCGAGCAATCCGGGCATGTGCAGTACGTGAAGGAGATACGCCTCGACTGCGACGCCGATGTGATCACCTTATTGATTGAGCAAAAAGGTGGCATCGCTTGTCATACAGGTAGAGCAAGTTGTTTCTATCGCAAGCTGGAAGACCGTCAGTGGCGTAGCGTGGAACCGGTCTTAAAAGACCCCAAGAAAATCTATTCAACGTAGTGGTCTATAATGAACGACGTATTGCAAGAGTTGACCGATACCATCCAGCAACGCATAGAAGCCGGTGACGGCGAAAGCTCATACGTGGCCAGACTGCACACGGCGGGTCTGGATAAGATATTGCAAAAGATCGGCGAAGAGGCGACAGAAGTGATTATCGCCGCCAAGAACGCCGAGCAGCTCGCCAGCAAACACAAGGTGGTGCATGAAACCGCCGATCTGGTGTTTCATACCCTGGTGATGCTTGCAACACTGGGAGTCGATTTCAACGCGGTGCTGGCGGAGCTTGAGCGGCGCTTCGGTACCTCGGGTATCAGCGAAAAGCAAAACCGTGACAAGACTAATAACAAGCTGTGAAAAGCCTTCCCGACTTTTCACAGCACGCAAAGGATAAAATGCGATTTTGATATTGTCGGTACATCCATGTACCGATAGCAACGAATTTGGAGGTTAGCATGGGAATCGGCGGCATAAGTATTTGGCAATTATTGATTGTTCTCGCCATTGTGGTGATGCTATTTGGCACTAAACGGCTGCGCAATATCGGTAGCGATTTGGGCGAGGCGATCAAGGGTTTTCGCAATTCGATCAGCGACAAGGAAGGTGACTCCGACCCATTCGAGCAAAACAACGACAACGTCATCGATGGCAAGGCCGAGGAGCTTAAGGAAAACGGCAAGTAGTTCTTACGTTACCCTTCTCTTAGCACACCCCAGTGTTTGATATCGGTTTTGCCGAACTGCTGCTGATCGCCATTGTTGGCTTGCTGGTCATCGGCCCGGAACAATTGCCAGGCACTATTCGTACCATCAGTCTATGGCTAGGTCGTTTACGCCGCAGCTTTAATGAAATCAAGTCCGATATTGAACGCGAGATCGGCGCCGACGATATTAAACGCCAACTGCATAACGAAACAATCCTCAAAGAACTGGAAGACACTCGTGCCGAAATAAATGCTATAGCCAACGACGCCGAAGAAGATGTTAACAAAGTCTTGCAAGCGGACCGCTTAGATGACAAACCATGAACCGCATTGCGATGGCTG
This sequence comes from Pseudomonadales bacterium, assembly GCA_051008535.1. GTDB lineage: Bacteria > Pseudomonadota > Gammaproteobacteria > Pseudomonadales > JAUIET01 > JBBKXJ01. The sequence continues at coordinate 17,595 of JBPCXM010000018.1, forward strand.
ATCTCCAGGAACCACAAAGCGAGGATCAACCACAACCGCTGGTGGAACACTTGATCGAGCTGCGCGACCGCTTGCTGCGTTGCCTTGGCACCATCCTCGGCGTGTTCCTTGTTTTGTTTTATTTTGCCAACGATATCTATGCGTTCGCAGCTGAGCCGTTACGTAAGTTTCTGCCGGAAGGCTCCACCATGATCGCCACCGAGGTGGCCTCACCATTTCTTACACCGTTTAAACTCACGCTGATATTAGCGGCGTTTATCAGCGTGCCATATATACTCTACCAGGCATGGGCGTTTATCGCGCCAGGCATGTACAAAAACGAAAAACGCTTCGCCATACCGCTGTTGGCTTCCAGTGTAGTGCTCTTCTACACCGGCATGGCGTTTGCTTACTACGTCGTATTCCCGCTGGTGTTTCAGTTTTTTACCAGTGTCGGCCCCGAATCGGTCACAGTGATGACCGATATCAATCGCTATCTGGATTTTATTCTCAAATTGTTTTTTGCATTCGGCATTGCCTTTGAAATACCGATTGCGACCGTGCTGCTGATTTGGTCTGGCATAACCACAGCGGATGACCTTGCAAAAAAACGCCGCTACGTTATCGTTGGCTGCTTCGTGATGGGTATGCTGCTGACACCGCCCGACATGATTTCGCAGGCGCTGCTGGCATTCCCAATGTGGCTACTGTTTGAACTCGGCATCGTACTGGGACGTTGGGTTAAGCAGCAAGCCCCTGCTACAAGCGACGAAACTTAGGAGAAGAGAATGAAATTCGGTTTAATCCCTATTAATGTCGGCACCAAGTCGGCAGAAGAAGTAGTAGGGCTCGCCCAACTCGCGGAAGCGGCGGGTATGGAATCAGTCTGGACTTTCGAACACGTGATGGTGCCTCGCAACTACGATTCAAAATATCCATATCATGGATCCGGCAAGATGGGCATAGAGCCGGAAACAAACTTTATCGACCCATTGATTGCGCTAACTACCGTGGCAGCACACACAAAAACGCTGCGGTTGGGCACCGGCGTTAACATTCTGCCGCAGTGCAACCCCCTGCTATTAGCCAAACAAGCCGCCAGCCTCGATCTGATGTCCAATGGTCGCTTTATGTTGGGCATCGGCATAGGCTGGTTACGCGAAGAGTTTGAGGCCATGGGCGTGCCATTTGAACGTCGTGGTGCGCGCTATGACGATTATTTGCAGGCCATGCAAAAGGTCTGGTCGGGCGAAGAAGTAGAACACCAAAGCGACTTCCTGCATTGGCATGGTTTTCACAGTTTTCCCGTGCCAGTGCAGAAACCAAATCTGCCTGTCATCATAGGTGGTGCGGCAGGCAAGGTTTTTGATCGCGTTGCACTCTATGGCGACGGCTGGTATGCGCCGGCGGATAGTGCTGACGACCTGGCCCCGCGACTGCAGAAACTAAAGGACGCTTGTGAGGCGCACGAGCGCGACTACAACAGCATCGAGATAACCGCGATGCTCAACCCTGGCGACGGCCTGGACGGCGTCAAAAAATACCAGGATCTCGGTGTCGCACGGCTAACTGCGCCGCTGCACGCCTTAGGCAAAGACCCCATCAAGGGCATTAGCGAACTAGGCGAGCAATTGATTGCGAAGCTTTAGCCATGAAAAACCCTCTGCTAAGCAACAACGAACTGCCGCCTTTTGCCACCATAAAGCCCGAGCATATAGAGCCGGCGATAACTCAATTGATTGAAGAAAGCCTGAGTGCGGTCGACCAATTACTCAAGACACAGCAACCTAGTTGGGCATCGTTACTACAACCACTAGAGAACCTCGAAGACAACATTCAGCAAGCTTGGTCGCCGGTCGGCCACTTGAATGGTGTCGCACAGAACGATGCGTTGCGCGTCGCGTACGACAGTTGCTTGCCCAGGCTGTCGGAATACCACACCCGGTTAGCGCAGAACGCAGCGCTATTCACTGCCTACCAACAGCTGCAGCAGAGCGACGAGTTCGCCGACTTTAGTACTGCACGGCAAAAAGTCATAGCCAACGCCTTGCGTGATTTCCGTCTTAGCGGAATTGACCTTCCCGCCGACAAGCAACAACGTTTTGCCGACATCAAAAAACGTTTGGCCGAACTAGCCAGCGACTTTTCTAACAATGTATTAGACGCCACCCAGGCATGGAGCAAGCTGATTAGCAACGAAGCGGAGCTGGCGGGAGTACCCGAGACCGCGTTGAATGCCGCCCGCGTTGCCGCCAAAAACCAGAACAAAGAGGGGTTTTTACTAACCCTGGATGCACCTTGCTATCTCGCAGTTGTGACCTATGCAGGTGATTCTGAGTTGCGCAAAGAGATGTACAGCGCTTACACCAGTCGCGCATCCGAATTGGGCCCCAATGCCTGCGAGTATGATAACAGCGCCAACATGGTCGAGATTCTCGGCTTGCGTCGGGAAATGGCGCAATTGCTAGGCTTCGCCAGTTACGCCGACTACTCGCTGGCGACAAAAATGGCGCCAGAAATTGCAACCGTTCTGGGCTTTCTAAACGAGCTGGCGGAGAAATCGCGCCCAAATGCTGAACAAGAGCTGGCTGAGCTGAAACACTTTGCCGCGGAGCAATACAGTGCGACCGATTTGGCCGCATGGGACATTGCTTATTATTCGGAGAAACTACGGCAACATAAGTACGCCGTTAGCCAGGAGGAACTGCGCCCGTTTTTCCCCGCCGCCAAGGTTCTCGAGGGCTTGTTCGCCGTCACGGCACGTCTGTTTAATGTGTCAATCGAAGCCAATGGCGCCATTGAAACCTGGCACGCAGACGCCAAGCTATTTGATGTTTACCGTGACCGACAACTGATCGCACGCTTCTATATTGATTTATACGCCCGTGAAAACAAGCGCGGCGGCGCCTGGATGGACGAATGCCGCGTACGCAGAAAACGCGACGATGGCAGCACGCAACTGCCAGTCGCTTATCTGACCTGCAACTTCATGGCGCCCGCCGGCAGCAAACCCTCGTTGCTGACCTTCAATGAAGTGACCACCCTGTTTCATGAATTCGGCCATGGCCTGCACCATATGCTGACCGAAATCGATTGCGCGGGCGTGTCGGGCATCAATGGCGTGGAATGGGACGCGGTGGAACTCCCCAGCCAGTTTTTGGAAAACTGGTGCTGGCAAAAATCGGTCATCCCGCTGATTTCATCGCACTACGAGACCGGCGAGCCGCTACCCGAAAGCCTACTGGATAAACTGCTGGCGGCGAAGAATTTCCAGTCAGGCATGCAGATGCTTCGACAAATCGAATTTGCATTGTTCGATTTTGAATTGCACCAATCCGCAGCAATCGATAGTGCCGACGGAATTCAGACGTTGCTCAACGAGGTACGCGAACGCGTCGCTGTACTGCAGCCGCCGCCCGAAAATCGTTTTCAACACGGCTTTTCACATATTTTCGCTGGCGGCTATGCGGCTGGTTATTACAGCTATAAGTGGGCCGAAGTTCTCGCTGCCGATGCCTTTGCGGTGTTTGAAGAGAAGGGCATTTTTGATCCAGCTACTGGTCGAGAATTTCTGAACAAGATATTATCCAAGGGCGGTTCGATCGATGCGCTGGATTTGTTTAAAAGCTTTCGCGGCCGCGAGCCACAGGTGGACGCTCTGCTCCGGCATGCGGGAATTGGTTAGCGGCTACTGAAGTCTAACAACTTCACCCTTCAGCGCTACACCGGCCATTATTGCTCCTGCGTGACACTCGAATTCGGTTTCGCTGCTCACTTCAATCTTTTTGTAATAGCTTCTGATATTGACGACCGCATTACCACCTTCGGCCAGCGCACGCTCCTTGAAGGTGATAAGGGCAGAGAGGAGCGCCCACTCGCAGGCTACCTTGTCGGATTTGCGAAAGGCTTTTGTTTTCTTGTTGCTCACGTATTCCCCAAAGCTTTTTGCAATCCCTGGGTGCGCTTGTGTGCCAAAGAAAAATTTTACATCGTCACCGAGTTTTTCGTCGTAATCAGGGGAATCGAAAGCTTCACTGATTGGGTACATATGCTTGGTGTCACGCGCGCTCGCGTGGCTACAAATCAGCAACAGCGCAACTAACAATGTGAACGAGTGTTTCATGGCATATTCCTTAGCTTGAGCTAACATTTGACGGACGATTAGCGAGCGCCTCCGTTGCGAACGGAGGGGTAATTTTATATGATCATTTTGCGCGGCGATATATTTTTTTAAAATCAAATTATTCAGGGCCTTAGGGTCCAACAAGGGATTGCGATGACGGTGAAGTTTGCTGTTTCTGAGTGGTCGGGATGGACACCGCTGCAGCCATCGCACGCTAGCTCAGATACAACGTCGATTAGCTATGATCAGGCACCCGATGTATCTGCCATTCCCGCTATGTTACGAAGGCGATTAAATTCTCTCGGCCGCGCTTGCGCAAGCCAGGTTTTGACCTTGCTGCCCCCAACCCCCGACATACCCCTCGTGTATTGTTCACAGCACGGAGATATAGAACGCACACTTGCGGTATTGCTGGAGCTTGCCGAGTCTGCAACCGTGTCACCCAATAATTTCAGCCTGGCTGTTCACAATGCCATTTGTGGCGTGCTTTCCATCCATGCCGGGCTGACCGGCTCCATCAATACCATTGCCGCCGGCCAGCAAGGTTTGGTGCCAGTGTTGTTGGAGGCAGCAGGCTTATTGTCTCCGTCCTGCCCTCAGGTGCTATGCGTATTGTGCGATGTGCGTCTACCTGAAGTTTACCAAACGGCGAATGCCCAACCGCACGCGCCATATGCGGTCTGTTTTGTTGTCAGTACCGTGGGCGGGGTTGCTTTGGATTTACGCCAACGTGAAACTGCCGCGATTAATGCCGGCTATGTCCCGCCGCTGGATTTTTGTGCGTTTCTGGACAACCAGGCAGTCTGGTCAGTGACATTGGCGCATAATTGTTGCAGCTGGGAGATAGCCAAGTGCTAGTGTCCTGTGGCCTATTAAGCGTACATAAAACGATTGCCACAGGGCATAGTACTCCTTCAAAGTGATATTGCCTAATACAGTCAACCTTAACGGTGTATCAGGCAATATAACCTTGAAGGAGTACTAGCATTGGCAACAATTGGACGTAAATTAAACTATTACTGGCGCTTAGTGGCGACCGCCATCGCGTTTACCATGTTTGGCCTAGGTGGGGTGTTGATTCCACTGATGGCCGTGCCGGTACTTGTGTTGCTGCCAGGCGGACGCGATAGGCGACAACGCCGCGCCCGCTATCTGGTTCATCTGATGTTCCTGCTGTTCATCCATTTTATGCGCGTGCTTGGTATTTTGCGCTGGCGTTTTGCGGGCCTGGGCAAGCTGAATCGCAACGGCTTGCTGGTACTAGCCAATCATCCCACTTTATTGGATGTGGTGTTTTTGGTTGGCTTAATGCCAGATGCAAACTGCATCGTCAAAGGAAAACTGCTTAAAAATCCAACAATGCGTGGTTTATTGTCGCTTGCAGGCTATATTATTAATGACAGAAGCGAAAATCTGCTTGAGGACGCACGTGCATCGCTGCAAGAGGGCGGCTCACTGATCGTGTTTCCCGAGGGTACGCGCACGGCGCCGAATGGAGATGTTGTGTTCCAACGGGGAGCAGCACACATTGCTTTATGCGCGCGCGTGCGACCAACGCTGGTGGTCATCCGCTGCGATCCGCCAACTTTAAGCAAGCAGCATAAATGGTATCATATTCCGGATCGCAGATTCGTTATCAGCATTGACGTGCGACACGATCTATCGATCGATTCGTATCTGGAGCTCAACCCCGCTTTGGGCGCGCGCCATTTGACAAAGGATTTACAAAACTTCTACATCGGAGAGCTGGCATCACATGGGACTGGCATTACTTGAAGCTGAACTGAAACAACTGATCATAGATACCCTGGAGCTGGAAGATATCACTGTAGACGATATCAACAGCGACGAGGCATTGTTTAATGAAGGGCTGGGCTTGGATTCAATTGATGCACTTGAGTTGGGCGTCGCCTTGCATAATCGGTATGGCATAAAACTGGATTCTGAGGCAGAAGAAAACCGGGAGTTTTTTGCCAGCGTTTCACGCCTCGCCGCCATGGTTGACAGCCGCCGTGTCGACACAGGAAATGACGATGAAGTCGCGTGACGAGGTCTACGATAAAGTAGCAGGCATTCTGGCAGACTTGTTCGAAATAGAACGCTCTGAAATTTCGCCGCAATCGCAACTGTACGAGGATCTGGACATCGACAGTATCGACGCGGTAGATTTACTGGTCGAACTGAAGACCTATACCGGAAAGAAAATGGCCCCGGAAGACTTCAAGTCGGTAAGAACTGTCACGGATGTTGTCGATTCGGTTTGCGCACTAGTGGAGCAAGACTAGTCTAGTGTAGTGGGGGGGGGGGGGTTGGGGGTGGGGGGGGGAGGGGGAGAGAAAAAGGAAAGAAAAAAGAAAGACACCTCAAAAGAAAGAGG
>JBPCXM010000019.1:0-2532 GCA_051008535.1 Pseudomonadales bacterium
ATTTACAACTGTTCGCCATCTCTTAAGCTGGCCCACTAAGGTGGTCATACCAATAAATGATTCTATTTAGATTTAGCCAAAGAATCCGCCAACGGCCGTACCAGCGATTTAACAAATAACTTCGTGCCTATACCCGGCAGTAACTGATAAAGCCGCAAAATAATTTTATTGATCAACGGGAAAGCAATGGTGCGATCATTTTTTGCGATGCCTTTCACGATGGCAGTGCCAGCCTGGCGGGGGCTTATCTGTTTTAGCGGCATACTCTCCATCTCCACCTTGTAGTTGTAGTCTTTCACATTCAGCGCTGCGTCCCACAAGCCGGATTTCACCATGCCGGGCAATACGACACTCACCTTCACGCCATACAGTGCGGCTTCTTCTCGCAAGGAATGGCTAAAACCGACGATGGCGTGTTTTGATGCGCAATATGCCGTCGACATCGGCACCGGCATGCTACCCGCCGATGAAGACACGTTAACGATATGGCCGTGGCCTTGCTTGATCATGACTCGATACGCTTGTTGTGTGCCATAGATAACGCCCCATAAATTAATATCGAAAAGCTTGCGCAGTTCTTCGTTGGAGGTTTCGCTAAAGTCGCCGCCGAGCACAATGCCGGCGTTATTTACCAGCAAATCAAGCTTGCCGTACCCTTGGAGAAGGGTGTCTATGGCCTGCTCGAAATCGGTTTCCTGGCTTACGTCAAGCCGTACCGGAATAATCGTAGCGTTCGCGGGCATGGAATTTTTGAATTCCTGCAAGCCGGCTTCATTAACATCGGCGGCGCAAACGACAGCCCCTTGCGCGCACAACTCCTCGCACAAGCCGCGACCGATACCTGAGGCGGCGCCTGTTACCAACGCCGTTTTTCCTTCGAAGTTATTCATGTGCAATCCTGTTTTCGAGCATGGCTAAGATTCGCAATCAATAGATGGTCAGAACATACTGGCAATCGTATCATCGAACTCCCAGAAAGCGCGCAAGGAGATGACCTTGCCATCTTCATTGACTCTGTAGACCATCACCAATTCGGTACGTCCAACAGTGCCATCACTAGAACGGGTGGTAATTGTGCCCACGTTGGCGCACTCGTCACCGCAGGCGAATGTTTGGCGAATGCAAAAACGCAAGTCGCCGGGTGCAATGATTGTGTCGTAAAAATTTGTGAGCGCTTCCCTGCCGCGGTGACCCTTGCCTTCGGGGTCCAAAGGCGAGGGACCAACTGGATCTTCTATTACTCCGTCTTCGGCCCATAAAGCAAGCCAACCTTCGCGATCTTTGTTCTGTGCGCAGGTAATCGACCCGATGGCAGCATCGCGTGCGGGGTGTTTGCGTGCCTGGTGTAAAACGCTAATAGACATAATATCGCCTCGTGTTACGGATAGTTAAAGGTAAGTCGCTTTGCAGCTCGTTTACGCGAGCTTGCCAGTATAATGAATCTTATCGCCACAACGTCATTACATATCGCAGAGACTGGAGATCAATACCATGAACCCTGACAACTTTGGCCCCATCAAACAAATCGGCTATCTGGTTGACGATTTGGATGCATCAGTCAATGCATGGATGGTACATACTGGCCTGGGACCCTGGCTGCAAATCAAAAACATCCCGTTAACCTGCGTTTACAAGGGTGAGCCTTCGGTGCCGATGATTGATATCGGGCTTGCTTATCGGGGCGATGTGCAAATCGAGTTGATCCGCCAGACCAACGATGCGCCGTCGCCTTACCGTCAGTATTTTATTGATGGGCGCATGGGTCTGCACCACATAGCCCATCTAAGCGACAACGTTGATGCCGATATAGAAAAAGCCGAGGCGATGGGGTTAGACGCCGTGTGCGATATCAAAATGCCCACCGGCGGACGCTACGCCTATTTGCAAAACGCTGCGCTAGGGGAGGCAGTGTTGATCGAGCTGATAGACAACAATCAAATGAACCAGGATCTGTTTAAGTCGGGTATCGAGGCTGCAGTAAACTGGGATGGCGCGCGCGAAATCACTGTTATCGATTTCGCTGAGATGTAATCAGCCAGGAGCTTAACAACATGAATATTGAAGACTTTGCGCTAGTCAATGCGGCCGACGTGTCCACCTGGCATGAAAGCGCCGACGTACTAGTGGTTGGTTTTGGCGCGGCGGGCTCCAGCGCCGCCATCGAAGCCCGCCATGCAGGTGCCGATGTGCTGGTACTGGAACGTGCCAGCGGCGGTGGCGGCACAACCTGTTCTGCGACCGGGCACTTTTATCTGGGTGGCGGTACCCGGCCGCAATTGGCTAACGGCATCGAAGACACGGCTGACGAAATGTTCAATTACCTAATGGCCAACACCCCCGAGCCAGACGCGGAAAAGATCCGCCTGTATTGCGACGACAGCGTATCGCACTTCAACTGGTTGGTTGAGCAGGGCGTGCCCTTTAACGACGGGTTCTACCGCAAGAAACATTACGAGCAGCCGACCGACGAATGCTTGATCTGGTCGGGTAATGAAAAAGCCTGGCCTATCTCTGAACAAGCCAAACCTGCAC
>JBPCXM010000020.1:0-4144 GCA_051008535.1 Pseudomonadales bacterium
ATGTACAACTCACCTCGTCACCGGGATACAAAGGCTCGAAAAACTCCACTTCGATGCTCGTGGCAAAGCTCTTGTCGCAGGGTGCGGGTACATCGAAGATGACCGGAATCGGGATCTGGGTCGGCTCGTCGTCTATCGCCGCCGACTTGTCGCCCGGCTGCCAGTAGGCTGGAATGGCATAGGTGAATACCATAGACGCTGGAGCCACAATATCTTCGTAACCTGCTTCTATGGCAGTATTTTTTTCGGTATGAATCGGGCTGACGAATTCCTTGGGTTCTAGCCAGCGTCTGATCGAACCGCGTTCAACAGGGTCGGGGCCGCGCGACTCGCCAACGACACTGTTCAGGCATGCTTCGGTCTCTTCCCAACTTCCCCACTTACCCCATTTTGGTTCCGCCATGACCAGGGCCCTTACTTGACCGGTCGAAAATATGGGAGGGTTACATCATCGGTTACTTCTTTAAAGATGACCTCCACCTGCATGCCAATGCTGACGTCTTCGGGCTCGCATTCTAACAGGTTGGTGTGCATGCGAATTCCCTCAGGCAAGTCTATCCACGCCAGGATAATAGGAAGATCTTCGACAAACATCTCCTCTACACCTTCGTAGGTTACCGAGTACGTATATACCTCGGCCTTGCCCGAGGCTTCTATCCAGCCAAGGTTCTGACTCCAACAATTAGGACAGTCTCTCCGTGGGTAGAAAATATTGGTATCGCAGGCATTACAATGCTGGATCAGCAACTTATGCTGTTTCGTTCCTTTCCAGAATGCCGCGCTGAAGGGCTGAATTTCGGGTAGGGGCTTCTTATAGTCGCTCATCGTGGTTTCCTCCCGAACACGGTAGTACAAGTGTTCATCACCGAACCTCCCGATGTGGTGAGGATGGCATACTCACAATTTTCCACTTGCCGTTCTCCCGCTTCCCCACGCAGTTGCCTGACCGTATCAAGGTAGAAGGCCATCGACACACCGGAACCGGTATGACCACGGCCAGTGGCATCGCCCATGCTGGTGCACGGCGTCTTGCCACCGGGGCCACATTCTCCTGACGCCCATAGTTTTGCTCCCTGCCCCTCCTCGCAGACGCCGTAACCTTCCAACGCGCTGGCCTGAGTGTAGGGGTAGGCGCCGTAGATTTGGCGCAAATCCATATCTTGTATTGAAAGGCCAGCCTCCTTCAGCGCATCCTTGCTGGATTCCCGGTACGCCTTACGATGAAACACATCTTTGCGTAACATCGGGGTGGCGCTCATAAACCGCGTGCCGTGACCCAACTGATAGGCCGCGCTGACGTTCATCTCTTTGGCTATGGCATGCGAGGTTACGACCATTGCCCCTCCCCCATCGGCAAGCAAATTGCACTCCTTGGCCCGTAGCGTGGTGCTGATGATCCGTGAATTGAGAACATCATCCAGCGTGACGGGTTTACCGTGAAATATTGAATTCGGGTCCAATGCCCCCCAGGCTCGCAAAGTGACGGTAATTGACGCCATCTCCTCAGCCGTGGCACCGGTCTCGTACATGTAGCGCTGAGTGATAAGCCCCATGGAACCGTTGAAGGTGACGCCGTAGGGATATTCAAACTGTTTATCCAGCGGCGCAGTTGCAAAAAAATTAATCAAGTCTTGTGGAGGAATGTCCGATTGGACAGTCGTGTGCGGCACCAGCACAAAATCCGCCTGGCCACTTTCAATAAAATACTTAGCCATGCGTAAACAGTTTGTGGTCGAGGCGCCGCCTGCATTGGTGATGCAGATATCCTTGCACCCCTCCATGCCCAGCACTTCCGGAATCTTGCCCAGCGACATATCATTTTGCATCGCCGGTTGCGCCATGGGGTTGACGGAAATCACTGCGCCGATCTGGTTTTTGTCGATGCCCGCATCGCGCACCGCGCCTATGCAGACATCCAGCAAAATATCCCAGCGGGTTCTTTCCGGCATGCGCCGCGTCGGTACTTCGGCGATGCCAATGATCGCCAAGCCTTTGTCACTCATTCAATTCTCCTTCTTAATGGCAAAACGCGACTAGTCGTCGTTGGCGTATTCTGGTCGGTCAAACAAGTCCAGGTTATCGTCAATGCTCACCGCTAGCGGTCGGCGTAGTGCCACCGTGTCGGGATCGGTTGGCACCATAAACTCCCACAATGTTGCAGGAATAACACTGTCTTTGGGTTTACGGCGCCGGGAGTCCCAATCGGCGTCAACATCCTGCGCTACTAGCGTTTGGATTTGCGCGTCACTTAAGCCTAATTCCGCAATGAACTTGCTGAGCGTATCTTCAACGAACCCAAGCCGGGCATCCCAAACCGATGAAGAACGCAGACCATCGGCCAGGAGCAAGTCATTGTCTGATTGCTCTTTGCTGCCAAACCAGGCCAACACCTGGGGGGCACGTTTCAGCACCGCATCACGAATGTTGTTTTTCTCGCTGTCATCAGCAGACTTCAACCAACCTTCCAGGCCCAGACGATGAAAGTAGAGCTCCTTACCAAAATGCGTGACCATGCCAGCCAGCTCAGGGTCATTGCTTTCCTTGAAAGTGCTGAACAACCGCCACACCGCGGCTTCCGCCAATAGCGCAGTGACAACAAAATCCCCCCAACTTTCCGGTGGCGCGCTGAGCATGGCCATATCGTGTAGCTGGTCTACGGTGCGGCCAAACTCAAGCTGATGCTCGGGGAAATTTAGCTCTTCTTCCAGAAAACGAAACATTGCGCGCGTATGGCCCAGCGAGTCCTGCGCAATGCCGGCAAATGACGAACAATCCGTCAGGCTTCGACCGTTCAGCATCACCTTGATATACCAGTGGCCTAACACCCAGTCGGTATCAGCCAGACAGAGCATTTCAGCGAGAAAGAGTGGTCTGGCCTGTTCGCTTAGTTTCATAGTCGTTATCTCTCAATCAGAAAATTACACATCATCGGGTAATTTACCCTGCCATTTCATCCAGCCGAATGTGCTCTTGCAGTCGTTGCATTGCATCGATATTTCAGACACCGTACCGCCGAAGGGGTTAACCACCCGTGTATCGCACGATTTGCACCACGGACAGGGGATTTCCCCATCGTACTGCTCGCCAAACACTTGTTGTTGGCCCGATTTTTTTTCAGCTTGTGATTGCATCGCTACGCCATTCCGACGATATCGTTGGCGGAGATAATGCGATCAATACTGTTGCGCGGCGCAATACATAGCTCTACCCACGGCTTCTCCGAATAGACCAGCCGCGCTTGCGCGATGGCCATCTCATTATTGGGCGCACTAAGACAACCGATGTGCTCAAGCGCGTCATCAATTTTTTCGCGTGCAAACACTTCGTAATAATCGTAGGTTGTGGTCGGCAGTGGCGTTTTTTCTTTAACAGTTCCCATCAGATACTTCCTTAAATGATATAGCCGTGTTCTTTGGCAATGATGCGAGCATCAGCCGTTATATCATTACGGTTCCACTCGTGATGCCATTCCACTTTGACCTTAACGCGCTTGACGCCGCCCAATGCACCGACGGTTTTTTTGATATCCGTTTGAATTAGATCCCAGGCGGGACAACCGACGCAGGGGAACACCAGGCCCACTTCGACCAGACCATCGTCGCTGGTTTCTACGCGACGGACCATGCCCATATCTGGAAGACTCACATTCATGTGCGGGTCCATCACGGTACCCAATGCGGCACGTACAGCAGCCTCTGTTACCGCTGCCTCCTCAGGTAGCATCGCCGGGGCTACCATAACTGACTCCCCCACTCCTCGCGCTGCAGGCGCTCGTAACACGCCGGCCGCATAGGTCCGCCGGTTTTGAAGTTGCCGATGGCGCGGTCCCAGGTGGTTTCTTCCCATTCCCAATCGTGCGTCTCCGCGTCAAATGTCATCGGGTACGGCATGCCGTCGATTTCGTATTCATCGGTTTCTTCGATGTGTTTCGCGGGCACGTCCAGGCCGACGCGCTTTGCAAACTCGGTTGCGGAACGAAGCCACTTCGATCGCATGGTGTCGTTGGTCCACTCTCTAACCTTGTAGGTGAGTTGGTCAGGATGGCCTTTTAGATGGTCTGGCCGTCCATACCAGTGATAACCCCAGGGGAATATCCAGCGAACGGCATCTTGCACCAGCTTTTTCGTTTCTTCGGTTTGGTTAA
>JBPCXM010000021.1:0-2661 GCA_051008535.1 Pseudomonadales bacterium
GTAGCGATGCTGTTCATTGAGTTTAAACTGGGGAGACCTTCCGACTTTGCGTTGCTGCTGGTAGTCGTTCAGCAACATCACAACCGTAGGAGTTAACATCACGATGGCGATGATGTTGACAACCGTCATCAAACCCAGCGCCATATCGGCCATATTCCAAACGGTTGGAACTGGCGCTGTCGTTCCCCACAACACCATCACGAGATAACCCACAATGAGCCCGGTGTGCCCCGCTTTGTGGTCAAGCTTGAAAACGTGGAGGTTACTTTCAGCGTAGGCAAAGTTGGCAACTACCGACGTGAAGGAGAAAAAAACAATCGCGATGGCGATGAAGTCCATGCCCCAACTACCGATGTGGCTCACCATGGCGTTTTGAGTGATGCGAATGCCCGCCACTCCTTCCTCGGGAGTTGCTCCCGCAAGTAGTATGACAATAGCAGTGCAGCTGCATATCAGAATAGTATCGACGAACACGCCGAGCATTTGCACCAAGCCTTGAGATACCGGGTGATTGGGGTGGGGTGCGGCAGCAGCGGCCGCGTGGGGCGCGCTGCCACTGCCTGCTTCGTTGGAGTACAGCCCACGCTTTATACCGTTAATTACCGCCCCTAAAAAACCTCCCGCAGCCTGGTCGATACCGAAGGCGGACTTGAAAATCAGCGCAAATACGGCAGGCACTTCGGAAATGTTTGTTACCACAATAAACAGTGTCATGGCGACATAGGCGACACCCATAATAGGCACGGCAAGTTCTGCGAAGTGTGCGATGGCGCGCATACCGCCAATCACAATAATGCCAGCGACAAAAGTCATCACCATGCCGCTGTACAACGGTTGTATGTCATAAGCATTATGCAAAGCGTCGCCGATAGTATTGGCCTGCACTGCACTGAATACAAAACCATAACCAAACAGCAAGCACAAAGAAAACGTCACCGCCAGCCAGCGTTTGTTGAGCCCCATTTGAATGTAGTAAGCCGGACCACCGCGGTATTCACCATTAACGTCTTTGACCTTATACAATTGGGCCAAGGTGCTTTCGGCGAACCCAGTCGCCATACCCAGCAATGCAATCACCCACATCCAGAACACGGCACCGGGACCACCAAGCGTGATGGCAACCGCCACGCCAGCCAAGTTGCCAGTACCAACGCGCGCCGCCAAGCTGGTCGCAAGCGCTTGAAAAGGAGAAATGCCAGCGGCATTGGATTGAGTAGAGCCTTTCATCACCGAAAACATATGTGTGAACAGGCGAAATTGCAGAAAACCGAGGCGGAATGTGAACCAAAGGCCGGCAGCCACCAGCATATAAATCAGCAGTGAGTCCCACAGAACGCCATTAATCGTGCTTACCGCGGAGCTCAAGAAAGCGTTAAATGCACCCATAGGATAAACAAGGGTCTAAGTGCTAAAGCTTATGTGTTGCGGTAGTGTTTCGATACGGCCTTGAGGGTTTCTACCACGTCCTTGTAGGAAAGATCAGCAGCATCTGATTCTTCAGCGCGCTGGATAACATCGTTCATCGTCACGATTCCAACCAGCTTGTCGTTATCATCAAGTACTGGCAGGCGATGTATATGTCGCTCGCGTAGCTTTTTCAGTGCGTCTTGAATGTCGTCCTGTTCATAGCAACAATAGATGTGCCTGCCCTTCGTGAATTGAGACAAACGAATATCCCAGGGTGATTGATGTTTCAGATTAATATACATGGTGATGTCACGATCGGTGATGATGCCGACGGGTTTGTTATTATCGTCAACCACTGGAATTGAGCTGCAGCCTCTGCTTGCCATCATCTCAATGGCCTGATCCAGTGTCGCAGTCGACGGGCAACTCCACACACCGCTTGACATAATTTCACTAACGCACAACATGACTTATCCCTCTAATTTATGTGCGGATGATAGCGCACAAGCCCGTGCGGTGCATATTAAATCGACAAACTATTCTACAGTTTCCAGACCGGGCGCGCTGCTGGGTCGTGGAATACCTAGAAACACCGTACTCCAAAGCTGAGCCGCATTGGACTCAGTTTTATGTTCGCTGTACTGCCCGAACGGCGTGATAACATATCGGCCATTCTTGTAGCTCCAGGACCAGAGTTCGGAAGTACGGAAGTTTCTATTTGCTTCAATGAGCTGCCACAAACTCCGTTCAGCAGCCAGTAACTTCCGGCGGATGTTCTGCGAAATATCGCCACGCCGCAATTGCCTTGCAATACCTAGCGCCAACATTGCGTGGTGCCAGGGCCAAACGACTGTGCCATGGTAGGAAGCCTTGGTCAGCAGCGAGCGAACTTCCTCATCTGCATAAGCAGGATTTGCAACCAAGAGTCCCACAGGGGTGAGCAAACCTGCGGGAAATGGACGCATCATCGACGTCAGAATATGTTGCAACGCATCCTCAGTCGGCTTGCCAAACAGCAGGGCATAACCTTCGTCTGACTGCAATACTGGAATGGGTTCGCCAGTTTTGTCCAGAGCGATGGCATTAAAAGTGAGCCGCTCGGCAGCCAGGGAGGCAATCGCCTGCCCAGCTGGAATTCCAAGCGAGTCCGCATAGTCCTGAATTTTTTCAGTAGCCTCTCGATAGGACAGGATAACCCTAAAAAAAGGAGGCGCGTTCTGTTCCCAGCTTTTCGCCATTGCTCGGGCGTTTCGC
>JBPCXM010000022.1:0-4091 GCA_051008535.1 Pseudomonadales bacterium
AGTCTCCGCACATCGGCTATGACCGGGTAGCTTGCTTGCAGGCGCTGCAAACCCGCCATCAAATAGTTGTCCATCCGCAAGGCGTTTTCCTGCAGTCGTTCGTCTTTCAGCACACCGAGAACCGCCAGCCCCGTGGCACAGGAGACTGGGTTGCCACCGACGGTGTTGAAATAGGTCACTCCACCGTTGTCGTACGCATCCACAATTTCCCGGGTGGTGACCACGGCGATTTCTTTAACACCCTAAGTTGACCATCGGTCCGCCTATGCGAAAACCTACCCCAGAAGAGTAATCAGCGAAGATATGAAACGGGCCTCGGCCCGCAAACACATGACCGGAATAGTGAGCAATGAACATCTATCCGACGTAGACACGAATATAGGCCATGCCCCGGTCGTTCGCCGATAGCGCTTGGTGATCTGAGGAAGACTGGTTCGATCACTGACACGCGAGACGCAGTAGTTAACCGCTCACAAGCACGACCAACGCGTAACTCAGGTACATGATGCTCGGCACATTGGGCGCGGTCCCAACGATCAATAGAGGTTCCAGTGCCACGCCCGCGACAGTTCCGGGCTCCCCTAATTTTATATGCTAACGATAGTCGAGATCATTCTAGACGCTGCATCTTTCTTTTCCAAGATAGCGTCCTGGTGGCCACCTATAACATAGTCCATATGGACGATGTCACTCTTCAATATCTACTCTAATCTTCGTTCCCTAGGTGTTCGTCGGGCTATGCGCGGTTGCTTCAGGCCCCGCGCGCAGCATATTTTCAAAGTAAACCGCTGGAGGTTAGCACGTGATGGAGATAGGTAAGAAAAGTCGTATCGCAACCGTAGTGACGGGCGCTGTAATAGGCGCCATTGGCCAGTTGTCTAACACCGTCGAGGCACAGGAAAGCGAACGTGCTCTGGTGTTAGAAGAGGTGATTGTTACCGCGCAGAAACGGGAAGAATCACTGCAGGATGCACCCATTGCTATTTCCGCATTTTCGGTTGATGACATCGAAGCGCTCGGCATTAGCGAGGCGCAAGACGTAGCTTTCTACACACCCAACATGGTCGCCGCCAGGCAGCCGGCATCTTCCGCCACGGTCAATTACACGATTCGCGGTATCACACAGACGGAACCGGTGATGTCCGTGGCTCCCGCGGTGGGAATCTACATGAACGGAGTCTACATGGCCCGGAATAATGGTCTGGCCTTCGAAGTGGTCGATATTGAACGTATGGAAGTATTGCGCGGCCCGCAGGGAACCCTCTATGGCCGTAACAGTACCGGCGGCGCGGTGAACATCGTGACCGCCAAACCGACGGGCGAATTCGGATTTCGGCAAAAATTTAGCGCCGGTAATCGAGGGCTGTTGCGCAGCCACAGCACGATTGAGACCGGAGAAGCGGGCGGCCTGAGCGCCAAGGTATCCTATCTGCACTCCGAGATGGACGGTTACATCGACAATGACACCCCCGACTCGCTGTCGTTAACGGGCGAAAACAGCGACGACTTCGGCGCAAAGGATTCGGACGCGTTCAGCGTGGCGCTGCACTGGGATGCGTCTGACACCTTCAGCGTCGACTACAACTATGACCAGTCCGCCGCCATCAATATGCCGGCGGCTTTTCAGCTAACGGCGGTGACACCAAACTTTGTCGCAGGTCCCAACCCCAACCCGACGCTGGCTTTCGGCCCAGGTTCAAATGACCTTGGCTTTACCGACGGCGTATTGGCAGGCACCTATGCCTCATTCGGTAACGTCCCTACCGCACCTCTCTGTTCTTTGGATCCGGCTTGTGTCAATTTTGCCAATACGGCGAACCCCGGTTTTGGCGGTGTATCCCCGGCATTGGCTTTCTTAAGCTCTATGGGCCCAATCTATGATCAGGCAGAGAACCTGGTCGAGCCGAACAAGCCGGCCGATAGTCTGGTCAACCCCTATGCAGGCAATGAAGAGCTGGATATCAGCGGCCATTCGTTGACATTGACCTGGGATGTGGCGGATCAATTGCAGATCAAATCGATCACCGCCTATCGTGAAATGGAAAATGATCAGTTCACCGATCTGAGTGGTGGTGCGTTCAATGATTTGAGGGCTTTTGGTGGCGGTGTTGCCACATTGTTTGGCGGCGCCGGATCCTTCAAGGACCAGGATCAGTTTTCTCAGGAAATTCAGTTTATTGGCTCCCTGGACCGGGTCGATTACGTCG
The DNA here is from genome assembly GCA_051008535.1 of Pseudomonadales bacterium. GTDB lineage: Bacteria > Pseudomonadota > Gammaproteobacteria > Pseudomonadales > JAUIET01 > JBBKXJ01. The sequence goes on from JBPCXM010000022.1 coordinate 2,208, forward strand.
CCGGGATTTACTACTTCGAAGAAGAAGGCTCGGAAAACAAGCAGGAAACGGTAGCACCTCTTCTGGGCGCGTTTAGTCCGCGAGACGGTTACACAGCAAAGAACGATGCGCTGGCAGTGTTCGGCCAGCTTACTTATGCACCCCCCATATTGGAAGACCGTTTGCGGGTCATGCTCGGCCTGCGCTACACGGAAGATGGTCGCAAGCTCGAGCAATTTGACGGGCTTGGCAATAGCGGCAACTTCAACGAGGAATTCGATAATATCAGCGGTGATATCACGCTGAACTACGAATGGGCAGAAACCCTGAGCACCTACGTCAAGTATGCAAACGGTTACAAGGCTGGCGGCTTTATGGCGCGAACCTCGCTGGCCAACCAGCGGCCCTTTGCGGAAGAGACGGTGGACGCCTTTGAAATCGGCCTCAAATCCCAGTTCTGGGACGATAGGGTGCGTCTGAATGCGGCCATTTTTCACAACACCTTCGAGGACCTGCAGTTATCACAGTTTGTACCCGGGTCCGGCGGCGCAGAATCCGTGCTGAACAACGCCGGCGAGGCCACAATACAGGGTTTAGAGCTGGAAGTAGTGGCATTGCTGGCCGAAGGCCTGACGGTCAACTTTAACTACGGACTGACCGACGCGGAGTACGATGAATATCTCTTTGTCGATCCCATTGGCACCACCTGCGGTGCTGTAAACGGCACCTGTGATATCAGCAATATTGGTCACTTCCCCACTGCATCCGATGCCAATGCCAGCCTGGGGGTGAGCTATGAATTTGCGCCATTTTCCTTCGGCACCCTGAGTGCCCGACTGGATGTGGCCTACAGCGATGGTTACCAGCATGGCACCATTGATATCCCCTTCGATGAGTTTGTCGAGGCGCAGTCTTTCACTCTGATGAATGGGCGCATTACGCTAGCGGACGTGGCCGCCGGATCGCAGGGTAGGCTGCGGGTCTCGGTGTGGGGCCAGAATCTGACCGATGAAAAGTACCGGGAATATGGCATTGCCGCCTTTGCGCCGCTAGGTTTTGCCGGCGCCGTCTACAACGAGCCACGCAGCTATGGCCTGGATATCGTTTACGAATTCGAGTAAGCAGCCATGTGCACTCTTGATACAAGTTCTAGAACGTTTTCTACATAATCGTAAAGGAGATAGTAGTGACTTCAACAATTGACAAGCGTGATCTTCGGTTTGTGATCATCGGTGCGGGTATGGCCGGCATTCTCAGTGCAATCAAGTTGCAAGAGGCCGGCTTTACCAACATATGCATTTACGAAAAGGCCGGCAGCGTGGGTGGTACCTGGCGCGAGAACACGTATCCCGGGCTGACCTGCGATGTGCCTTCGCACTCTTATACCTATTCTTTTGAGCCCAACCCCAATTGGACCCGGCAGCTCCCGCCCGGCGCCGAGATCCGCGAGTATTTTGAGCGTACAGTAGAAAAATACGGGGTGGATAAGCTGATCCGATTCAACGAAGAAATCATCCACTGTGAATTCCAGCAAGGCCGCTGGCATATCAACACCGAAAGCGGTAAACAAGATACGGCTGACTTTGTCATCGCTGCTACGGGGGTATTACATCATCCCAGCTACCCCGATATCGAAGGGATCGACAACTTCCGCGGGGCTATTTTCCATAGTTCCCGGTGGGATCACAGTGTGCCACTGGATGGTCAGCGCATCGGAATCATCGGTAACGGTTCGACCGGTGTGCAGCTTGTTTCAGCGTTGGTGCATCGCGCCAGTCAGGTGACGCACTTCCAGCGCACGCCGCAGTGGATCATGCCGGTGGAGAATCCCGCTTTCACCGAGGAGGAAAAGGCAGCGTTTCGCGCCGACCGTGACTTGTTGTTGCGCATCCGTAATGATGAAAC
>JBPCXM010000023.1:0-8571 GCA_051008535.1 Pseudomonadales bacterium
TAAACGACTACACGATTAAAGCTGGAACACGCGGATTCGTCGTTGGTGTATCCGGCGGAATAGACTCGGCAGTAACATCCACCCTGGCTGCTAAAACCGGTCATCCGACGCTTTGCTTGGAAATGCCCATTCATCAGGCAGATTCGCAGGATTCGCGTGCGCGGCGGCACATCGATGAGTTGGAAAAACAGTTTTCCAGTGTCAGCTCGGTGCGTACAGATCTGACCCCGCTTTTCGACACCTTCATAAAGACCATGCCAGCGGTTGAAAATGAGGACGAGAGGTTTCTCACCCTGGCCAATACTCGAGCGCGACTACGCATGACCACCTTGTACTATTTCGCCGGATTGAATAACTATTTGGTGGCGGGCACTGGCAATAAAGTTGAAGATTTCGGCGTTGGTTTTTTCACTAAATATGGTGACGGCGGCATCGATTTAAGCCCCATTGCGGATCTTACTAAAACCGAAGTTTACGCCGTCGCCAAAATCTTGGGCGTCAATCAGGAAATCGTGGTGGCCAAACCCACAGATGGGTTGTGGGGGGATGATCGCAGTGATGAAGATCAACTCGGCGCGAGTTACCCTGAGCTGGAGTGGGCAATGGAATACGCTGATGCCGCATCCAATACGGATGGCTTATCAGAACGTCAGGCCGAAGTACTTGCTATTTATAAGCGCCTGAACGCAGCAAACAAACATAAAATGGAACCGATTCCTGTTTGCGAGATACCGGATGCATTAAAATAGCTTCATTTCTATCTCTATAGAGTTGCGACCAACTTTCCTTGTACCTGCCGCGCAGCCAACTCGGTTAGAGCTGCAGGGATTTCTTCAAAGCTAACAACTCGATCTACCACTGAGTGAATCTTACCCGCTCTATGCAGATCCAGTAACGATTGATGCGCTGGCTGCATTACATCCGGACCGTAGGCGCCAACGAAAACACCTAACACACTGCAGTTTTTCATTAATACCTTGGCGGTGTTTGCCTGACCCCAATCGCCACTGGCGAAGCCAATGGCGAGTAGACGCCCTTCGCTGGCGACGCAGTTAAGCGATTCTTCGAAACAACTGCCGCCGACCGGATCATAGATAATATCGGCGCCTCGGCCTTCGGTTACTGCCAGCACTTGATCGACAAACGATTCATTGAGATGATCAATCACAAAATTCGCACCCAGGTCGCGACACTTCAGTACTTTTTCGTCACCGCCGGCGCTGGCAATTACCGTGGCTCCCAACGCCCGTGCCAGTAGAATCGCCGCGGAGCCAGTGCCACCGGAGCCGCCATGCACTAGCACCACATCACCGGCTTTTATTTTCGCACGTTGCACTAAGCCTGTATAAGCAGTGTGAAAGGGAATAGCGAATACGGCTGCTTGCGGGTCGCTCATATCATCCGGCACAGAATACGCGGCTTGGTCCAACGCCAACGTTTCAGCAGCAAAGCCACCGCGGCCACCGTAAAATGCAGTAACAGCCATTACCCTGTTGCCCACACGCGTCGTCGCACCCTCGCCTGCAGCCGTGACCACACCCGACACCTCTTGCCCTGGCGTAAATGGAAATGGCGGGCTAAAGGCGTAGGTATTTCTGCACAACAACACATCCGGCAAACCCAGACCGGCGGCTGCTACCTTAATGCGAATCTCGCCCGGCCCAGCTTGTGGCACAGGAACATCCGCCTGTTGCATCACTTCCCGTGGTTCACCGTAACGTTCTACCACCCATGCCTTCATATTACGTACTAGCTCACGACCGCAAATTAGCTTATACCAAGCGCTCGCCGATTGGCCGTGTCATCAGCACCGGAGTCGGCGAAATCATCAAACGCTTTATCGGTAGTGCGAATCATATGCTGCTGGATAAACGGCGCACCCTCCGCGGCGCCATCTTCCGGGTGCTTCAGGCAGCATTCCCACTCCAGCACCGCCCAGCCGTCGTAGCCATATTGGGCAAATTTGCTGAAGATACCTACGAAATCCACCTGACCATCGCCAGTGGAACGAAAGCGTCCAGGCCGGTCGACCCAGCCCTGGTAGCCACCGTAAACACCGCTGCGGCCGTTCGGGTTAAATTCTGCATCCTTGACGTGGAACGCCTTGATGCGCTCGTGATAAATATCGATAAAATCCAGATAGTCGAGTTGCTGCAACACAAAATGGCTGGGATCATAAAGAATATTGACCCGCGCGTGGTTGTGGGTGGTCTCGAGGAAACGTTCAAATGTGACGCCGTCGTGCAAGTCTTCGCCGGGGTGTATTTCAAAGCAAACATCTACCCCCGCCTCATCGAAGGCATTGAGGATGGGAGTCCAGCGTTTGGCCAGTTCGGCAAAGCCGGTTTCCACCAACCCCTCCGGTCGCTGCGGCCAAGGATAAATCATCTGCCATAACAACGCACCGGAAAATGTCGCGTGCGCCGTCAAACCTAAGTTGGCGCTCGCTTTGGCCGCGTATATAAGTTGTTGTACCGCCCACTCCTGCCGTGCAGCAGGGTTGCCTCTAACAGAGGGGTCGGCAAACCCATCAAACATTTCATCGTAGGCGGGATGAACCGCCACCAGTTGTCCTTGCAAGTGAGTCGATAACTCACTGATCTCAATTCCGGCCGCATCGACAATGCCTGCAATCTCGTCGCAGTAAGTCTTGCTTTCGGCAGCCTGTTTTAGATCGAACAAGCTGCCATCCCAGGTCGGAATCTGCACACCTTTGTAGCCAAGCCCGGCTACCCATTCGGTAATAGCGGGGAGTGAATTAAACGGCGCTTCGGCACCGGCAAATTGCGCAAGAAAAATCGCAGGGCCTTTCATATGCTGAACCTCTCAATAATATTTCATTAGTACTTCGGTAACACGTGCCATTTCTCCGCACTGGCACTGGCGGCAACGGCAGGTTCGATAAACGCCATGCCACGTACGGCCTCGGCGATGCCGGGCAAGTCCAATGCTTCAGCTGGTGCCGATTCGCTTTGCAGTTGAGCACGGATTTGCGCGGCGAAATTTCTGTACAGATTGGCGAAAGCCTCGAGGTAGCCCTCCGGATGGCCGCCCGGAGTTCGGCTATTGGCCTGGGCCAGTTCGCCCAAGTAGCCACCGCCTGTGCGCAACAATTGAGCGGGGCGATCCGGCCATTTAAGCCACAAAGTGTTGGGCTCCTGCTGGTTCCACTCTAGCCCACCGTTCTCACCGTAGATGCGGATGCGAAGCGCATTTTCCTCGCCCACGGAAATCTGACTCGCCATCAGTATGCCTCGCGCACCGCTGTCAAAGCGTAACAGAATAGAACCGTCGTCATCCAATTCACGACCCTCGACGAAGGCCGTTAGATCGGCACACATTTCAGTGATGGCGAGACCACTCACATACTCTGCCAGATTGGCGGCGTGCACGCCGATGTCACCCATGCAACTGCTGATGCCTGCTCTAGCCGGGTCCAGGCGCCAGGCTGCTTGCTTGTTGTCGGCGTCTTCTTCACGCGCGGCAAGCCAGCCCTGCGGGTACTCCACCACGATTTTGCGAACCTTACCCAATTCACCGGCCGCAATACGTGCGCGGGCTTCCTTGATCAGAGGATAACCAGTATAGGTATGAGTTAAGCCATAGAGTAATCCCGTGTTCTCAACCAGTTCTCTCAATTCCAGCGCTTCAGCCAGATTGTAGGTCGCGGGCTTGTCAGACATGACGTGAAAGCCGTTTTCAATGGCCAGCTTAGCCACCGGGAAATGCAAGTGATTAGGCGTCACAATGGCCACGAAATCCATTCGCTGTGCGTCTGGTAACGCCGCCTCGGCAGTCATCATGCTCTGGTAGTCGGGATAGCATCGTGACTCCGGCAGGTACAGCGCCTGGCCCGATGCGATGCTGCGTTCCGCGCTACTGCAGAAGGCGCCGCATACCAGCTCGATCTGGCCATCGATATTGGCGGCGATGCGGTGCACGGCGCCTATAAACGCTCCTGCGCCCCCACCTACCATTCCCATTCTTATCTTGCGCATAAGTAGTGTCCTGTCCGGGTATTTCGTTAAGCCTTGGTAATATAGAAACCCGGGCCGTGACACGCTACGTTATTTGTAACGCCGCAGTGGTACTTGGTTAACCAGGTATATTCGCTATAGCACTCACCACAAAATTTATAACATAATGCTGCTCTAAGACTCTACGGTGATACGAGTGGATATACAAGAGTGAGTGACCTGGATTTTGATCTTATCAATTTGCGCGACTGGCTCCATGAGCAAACCGGACAATACGCGCCCATTGAGGTGTCTCCGATACGCGGCGGAGGCTCCTGCGAGATGTTTGAACTCATCCGCGGCGATGATAGATGGGCGATTCGTCGCGCACCGCTAACAGCCGTGTCTACTACCGCGCACAATGTGCTGCGCGAGTACAAAGTTATCAACGCGTTGCAAGACAGTAATGCACGTGTGCCCGAACTACTCACCGCATGCGACGACCCAGCAGTAATGGGCTCCCCCTTCTATATAATGAAGTATATAGACGGAGAAGTGATTCGACGCAAGCTTCCCAATCAGTACATCGAAGATCCAGCAAGCCAGATTACCATAGGCGAGGAATTGATCGACGCGCTGGTCGAACTACACGCTTTCGATTGGCAACACAGTGCCATTATCGACCTGGCCAAGCCCGAATATTTTCTCGAGCGGCAGGTGACGCGCTGGATGAGTCAACTGGATGGCTATCGTAACCGTGATTTGCCTGGTGTGGATGCCGTAGCGCAATGGCTGGAAATGAACCGCCCCACCAACGGCGATCTCGCGGTTATGCACGGCGACTATAAAGTCGACAATGCTATGTACAGCAAGAACCTGCCGCCGCGAATTTTGACGCTGGTGGATTTCGAAATGACTACCATCGGCGACCCTCTTATCGATCTCGCCTGGGGCATGATTTTCTGGCCCGAAGAAGGCAACCTCATCGCTATTGCCGCACCAGGTAGCAAGGGTGGCATGAGTGCGGACTATTGCCAGTCGCCAGCGACCTTGGTGCAACGCTATGCCGATAAGACCGGTCGCGATATGACCCACTTCCAGTGGTACCAGGCATTTGCGGCATGGAAGCTCGCTATTGTGCTGGAGGCTTCCTACGCCAAGTTCCTCAGCGGCGAATCAAAAAACCCCAACCATGAATTTTTTGGCTTTATGGTCGATCATTTAATACTGCGCGCACAACGCTTCGCGGTTTAGAAAAACGTAAGGAATCGTGATGGATGAATTGTTTGCTGTCACCGGCAAAGTGGTACTTATTACCGGCGGTAGTCGTGGTCTGGGTAAGGCGATGAGTCTGGCGTTCGCACGCCGGGGCGCAAAAATCGCTATTGCAAGCCGTAAGATCGAGGAGTGCGAAAAAGTCGCCGCTGAAGTGCACGCTCTCGGCGCCGAAGCGCTGGCGATAGCGTGCCATGTCGGTGACTGGAATACCCTCGAAAGTGTAGTCAATCGAGTGTTCAATCATTTTGGCAAGATCGATGTATTGGTTAATAATGCTGGCATGTCGCCCCTGGCACCCTCTCTAATGGAAACCAGCGAGGCGCTGTTCGACAAAATCATCGACGTCAACCTTAAGGGCCCTACTCGCTTGACCGCTCTGGTCGCAAACAAAATGGCCGAAACGGGAGGCGGCTGCATTATCAACATCAGCTCGGTGGCATCGTATAAACCCGCCCCTCTGACAACGGTTTATAGCGCCGCCAAGGCCGGTCTTAACGCTCTCACCGCCGCGACGGCGCAGGAATTCGCTGCAGTCAACGTGCGTGTTAATTGCGTTGTCTGCGGCATATTTGATACTGATGCAACCGCAGGTTATGTGCACAACGAAGCGGCACGCTCAGAAGTACTCAAGCCCATCGCCATGCAACGTATCGGTCGACCCGAAGAAGTGGTTGGCGCCGTGCTTTATTTCGCATCCGATGCGTCGAGCTATACCACGGGTACCTGCGTTACGGTTGATGGCGGTGTTGCACCGTAGGGTTACTTGTCGTACCAAATGGGTGAACTGTAAGCGCGCTCCTGAATCGTCTTATGCAGATCTTTCGGAACAGGAATACCTAACTCTTTAGCATCAAAGCTGGACCATCGTGGCGTAGGAATTTCCAGCACACGCGCATAGTAGAACGCATTTTGCTCGGCATCAAAATTAGGATCGGTCCAGACTACGCTCAGCTGGCTTGCGCCTTTGTCTGTAGCGTATTCTAGGGTTTCCAAATTAACCGTATCTCCAATCGGTGGCGCCTTGCCGGTTGTCGGGTCGACTTTGCGGCTATCGGAGAGGGCAACGTCATAGATCTTTTCGTGGGATTCTCCCTTCACGCTCCAACCCTTAATGATCTGAATGCGGTCCAGATTAGCGCTGTCGGCGTCTTTTAATGAAGAAACAATAAACGTTGGCGCAGAAATATTTTCGGGCGTGTCGGCCGCGCTCAGCGAGCCGCCCATGGAAGTGCCCTTTTTATATGCTGATTTCACCCAATCGACGTTTTCAGGGTCGATGCCATTCATATCCCAACCGCCAAAAAATCGCAGTTGAATGCGCGGTCCTGAGGTAGCCCAGGTTTCTTTGCGTTGCAACGCGGAAAACACTCCATCGCGAGTATTCTCCTCGGCCCACACTCCAGCCAACCCGGAGGCGCTAAACTTACGCAGGTCCATCGTCGTCGGCGTAACCTCTAGACGTACATGTGGCGATCCATCGCCGGCCCCTACTTTGCCGGAATAGTTATTTTCTTCGGCGGGAACAATAGCGGTATGACTATCAGTAGCGCCAAGCATGCCGAAGCGATAAGGGTTAAACCCTTGGGCATCCTGAAGCTCCAGACCGGTACGGAAGGCATCACGCACATAACCTCCCTTGAATTTTGTCACTGGTGCGCTTTGCCCCACCAGCTGTTCTACCAGCTCGAAATCGGCAAACTCATCGTTGGGACTTAGCGAAGGGTGTGTTTCAGACGTTCCTTTCACCTGGGTCACTTCCACCACGGGTTCATTACGCATGCGCTGTTCGGCGTATGCCGCAGTCAATGGTTTACCGTAGCTGTCTTCGCGCTCGAACATGCGACCGTTGCTAATATTGCCATTGTGGGGGATGGCCAGTACGCGATGACCAGCCGCACGTTGCGTGTCCATCCAACTCCATAATTTTTCCGGCTCGCCCGAATCTAGTCTTGAAAATGGCAAAGGTGCGTTATCATCAGCAAAAATCACATTGCGATGCAGGTTCGCGCCATCGGGCGCCGATGTCCACTCGTAGCCAATCAACGCGGTAAACTTGCCGGGTTCATTGTGCCTGTTAGCCGCAGCAACAGCCTTTTCCCAGGTTGATGCTTGAATATCGGCATCCATCAATTCAGGTTTGGGTATACCCAAACGCAAGGATTCGCCAATTTCTTTGAATGCCGTGGTCGCGACTTTGAAGTCTTCGGCTAACACTCGCTCGGCGATGGGTAATTTCGAGTAAGGATGACTTGGGTCAGCCATATTCGGTAGTGCTCCCATGTATTCGGCATGATCGGTAACTGCCATAAAATCCAATGGACGGGTTAAGCGATAGGTTTTACCTAGCGGGTGTTTTACCGGATCACCTTTGGCAAACCGGTAGGCGTCGTCTGGTTCGGTGCGAACCTTGAAAATAAATGCGTCGAAAGACCATCCGGTGTGGATATGGAGTTCGCCAAACAAAGCGCTTTTGTCGTCATTCACAACGGCTTTTGCCACAGGTTCTGCGGCTGGCGCAGCAGGTGTCGTTACATCGCCAACCACCGGTTCGCGTTTATCAGAACAAGCCGAAATCAAGAATGCAGCCGCGACAATCCCGACTGTTACCTGCATTGTTTTGCTCATGTGATCTCCATCCAAACATTATGGATTTTGGTGTTCTCTATGTGATCGCTACTCTGCGATAGCCATTGGTGTCGTCCCGCTGCCACTTTATCACAGCTGTCTATGTTCGCCAGATGTAGCGATTAGGCAAACTGCACTGTAATGTTGGCGGGCTACCGGTTATTATTATCATCGATAATTCGCGGTCAGTACCGCGAAAAAGTTGGATGCTCTATAAGATCGGATCGTTCAAACACAACACAGGGGATGTAATTAATGAAAACAATAGTTCACTCCACCGCTGTCGCCCTACTGGGTATTTGCATATCGTTAACAGCAACAGCGGCAGATAAACCCAATATCGTCGTTATCATGGGCGACGACATCGGCTTTTGGAATATCAGCACTAACAATATGGGCATGATGGCTTATGCCACGCCCAATATCGATCGAATCGCTAATGAGGGAATGAAGTTCACCGACTACTACGGCGAGCAAAGCTGTACCGCCGGACGTTCTGCATTTATTACGGGGCAACATCCGATCCGCACCGGGCTCACAAAAGTTGGCTCACCCGGCGATCCTACAGGCATCCAGCCGCAAGATCCAACGCTGGCAGAACTGCTAAGACCGCTGGGTTATACCTCGGGCCAGTTTGGCAAGAACCATCTGGGTGACAAGGATGAATTCCTGCCGACAAATCACGGCTTCGATGAATTCTTTGGCAATCTCT
>JBPCXM010000024.1:0-4321 GCA_051008535.1 Pseudomonadales bacterium
GGGCCCGGCGAATCAGTAGCCAAATGGGCCCCAGCACGTCCCAACCCTGTAATCGGGCGAGCTTCACCGAGAAGAACCGGTCGCCACAAACCAACGCTGCCTCTTCCAGCAGGTCATTAATAGTCCGCGCGGAAAGCATGAGGTCCGGTCGATAAAGAGCTTCCGGCTCCAACCCAACACGCGCCGCAATCGTGTTGGCGCTGTGACCATAGGTTTCAACCAGGTCCGCAATGCCCTCAAGCACTCTGCTGGGTATGTTTTTTTTCATGACTCATTTGCGTATTAGGGTATATGTTGCGCAATATATCAATTATCTGTGAGTGATTACAGATAGTCTTAGCGGTTGCTTAACGTTTATCGAGGCACTTGGAGCGCACGGACCATATTATGAAAAAACTCAATTTCTTAGACGTCGGTTTTCTGTTGATGGAAAGCCGCGAGACACCCATGCATGTTGGCGGTGTGAGCCTGTATACCTTGCCTAAAGGGGTCGATGAACAGGCATTCCTGCAAGACCTCGCGGACGGGCTGCGTAATGTGGACGAGTTCCAGCCGCCCTTCGGTGACCTTTTGAAGACCGGGCCGCTCGGCTTGGCCGGGCCCGCGTATTGGGAACCCGATACAGCCATGGACATCGATTACCACATACGCCATTCGGCGCTGCCAAAACCTGGTCGCTACCGCGAACTTTTTAATCTGGTCTCCCGCTTGCATAGCACCTTGCTGGACCGCAATCGGCCGCTATGGGAGATGCACCTGATAGAGGGCTTGCAGAACCGCCAGTTTGCGGTTTATACGAAGACTCACCATGCCGCTGTCGATGGGGAGCGCTCTATTCACCTAGCAAGGAGCATGCTCTCCGCCAGCTCGAAGAATCGCTTGCATGATTCCCCCCTATCACGCGCGGCCGGAGACCGTTACCGCGCCGTATTGGAGCGTGAACATCGAGTCGATATCAGTGACGAGGAGTTGCGCAATGTTGCCGAAATCCTGAAAGCACGGTTCGACACTGGTGTAAACATATACGGCGCATTAAAGCGCTTCTCCGCAACCTGGATAGGCAAGGGCGGCGCACTGAACCTACCATTTCGCGATGTGCCGCGCAGTTCGATTAATACCTCGATAGGTGGCGCACGTCGTTTCGTTGCCCAGTCCTGGCCTTTTGCCCGCATTCGCGCGGTCGGCAAGGCCTTCGATGGTTCTTTTAATGATGCGGTGCTGGCTATGTGTGCCGGTGCGCTGCGCCACTACCTGCTAAACCATGCCGAGCTGCCGGAGAAATCTCTTAAGGCCATGGTGCCGGTCTCGTTACGTCAAGAGGGCGATATCGACTCGTCGAATGCGGTGGGGTCAATCAGCGCCGACTTGGCCACCAACATCAAGGACCCGGTCAAACGATTTGCCGCGATCAAGGCTTCAACCCGTGCCGGCAAGGCATTCCTCCAGCAAATGTCACCGGCAGAGGCGCAGGTGTTCAGCACAGTCCTGCAAGTGCCTGGCATATTACTGATACCACTGGGTCTCGCCAGCCGTTTGCCGCCATTCAACACCGTCATTTCCAACGTACCTGGCATTGCTCAGCCCATGTTCTGGAATGGCGCACGCCTGGATGGCAGTTATCCGGTATCAATCGTCACCGAGGGCGTGGCGCTGAATATCACCCTGGTCACTTACGACCAGAATGTTGATTTCGGCTTCATCGCCTGCCGCCGTTCTATTCCACAGGCGCAGCGCTTGATTGACTATATGGAGCAATCGCTAGTGGAGTTGGAGGGTGCTGCCGGCTTGCGTAAACCGAAACCGAAAGCGAGAACAAAAGCGAAAGCTAAAGCGAAAACAAGAGCGAAGCGAGCGGCGAGGAAAACGGCGCCAGCATGAAGCAAAACCGTTACCTTCGATGACTGTCATTATCCCGAAGTATTCGAGATAGTGGCGCCAAGCCGGCAATTCGATTTGGTCGCAATTCCGAGATACGCGACAGCCGTGTCTATCAAGTCAACGACGAGTTGTTCGATAAACACCTTGTTATCAGCCAGAAATTTCTTGCGCGAAACCTCGAGGTTTATGGCTCCAAGTCCTGCCAGGAAGGTATCTCGAATCACCGCGGTCACCATACGCATGGTGAATCTCGTCCGATGCTTGAGATCCTCGCCTTTAAACGGGGATGACCTAAGCCGACCAGCCAATTGATCGGCAGGCAAATTCCTTGCCTTGCGCATCCGTTCAAAGGACGCCGTGTCATTGATCGAAGCCGCTGCTCGCATCAAAGCGATATGATCGAGAGTGAAATATAAAGTGTTGCTGATTAGGAATTCGAGCAGTTCACTATCATTAAGCTGATCTACATTATCTTCGATACGTGCGCTGCCTTCCTGGGTTTTCGCTAGAAACCGGTCAAATGCGGCCAGCAGTAGACCGTGCTTGTCCTTGAACCGGCGGTAAATAGCGCCTGTGGTCAAGTCCGCCTCCGTTGCTATTTCCGCGACAGTCAGCGCTGAGAACGCTTTCTTCGCGAGCAGGCGTTCGAGCGCGTCTAGCAACGCATGGTGTGTCTTTTTCGATCTTTCCTGGACCGGAACTTGGGTTGAAACAGTTTGCATGTATTTCTCTTTCGCTAAATGCTTGCATTCTACATTAAGATAACGATAATATCATTATCATTATGACCAAACCAGGGAAATACCATGAGCTACCAGAAACTTCTTCTCGAAAAAGACGGGCCCATCACCACGCTCACGCTTAACCGCCCCGAGTCACACAACGCGCTAGACAAAGCGCTTTCTGACGAATTGAACGTCGCGCTGCGTAGCGTGCAGCGCGATAAGGAGTGCCGAATCCTGGTACTAACTGGCGCTGGCAATACATTTTGTGCCGGTGACGACATCAAAGACTTCATGACCTGGAAAAACGACGATGTGCTACGAGGACATGATGCTTATTGGCAGATTCGCTTGTATCAGGAGACGGTGCAAATATTGGAAGACCTGGATGCCGTCACAATCTCTAAAGTCGATGGCGTCTGTACCGGCGGTGGTCTGGAACTGACGCTGGTGTGCGATTTTGTCGTCGCGACTGATCGATCCCGCTGGGGTATGCCGGAAATTGATTGGGGCATTACGCCGGGATGGGGCGGAACGTCACGGCTCGCGCGTCACGTCGGTTGGCGCAAGGCAAAGGAGTGGAATCTGATTGGTGCTTTGTTTTCAGGTCGAGTCGCCGAGAAACACGGCTTGATAAATCGACTGTGCTCGGCAGACGACTTGAACACGGAAGTCGATGCGTTGATAGGCGTCATGTTGGAGAAAAACCGCTCGACTCTACGACGCACGAAGTTCATTATGAATAAAGGTGTTGATCAGCATATCTCTGCTTCGCTTGCGATGGAGGTTGCGATCATGCCGTATCCGGTTGACGTTACGGGATTTCGAAGTGATGAGGCCAGTATTTCAGACTTCCAGACGAAACAAGAAAGAGAATGGCGCAGAGCTAAGTCGAAGCACTTCTGGCAAGAAACAGCTCGCTGAGAATAAAGGAGGATGCTTGTGTCCGATTGGTTAAAAGAAGGAAACACAGCGGTAATCACAGGGGGCGCGAGTGGGCTTGGCCTCGAAGCGGCCCGTCGCTACGCCAAAGCAGGAATGCATGTTGTTATCGCCGATAGGAATGAAGACACACTGCAATCTGCGGTAGCCGAATTGGAAGCGTTAGCAAAGGCTAACGATTACATTATTGGCCATCGGTGTGATGTAACCAGTCTAGTTGAAGTTGAAGCCCTCCGAGACATCGCTGTGGATAATTTCGACGCGGTCCACTGCCTGATGAACAATGCCGGGGCAGGATTTCGTGTAGGGGCGCCATGGGAGAACCTCGATGAGTTAAGAACGACCTTGTCGATCAATCTCTGGGGGATCATTCACGGCTGTCACGCGTTTATTCCAGCAATGTTAGCGTCGGGTGCACGAGGTGTTGTCATCAATACCGGTTCAAAGCAAGGCATTACGCGGCCGCCGGGCAATTACGCGTACAATCTGTCCAAGGCGGGTGTGTTGGCCTATACAGAGAGCGTTGCCCACGCATTCACTGAGATTGCCGATTGTAAGCTGTCGGCACATCTGTTTGTGCCAGGTTTTGTCTACACGCCGATGATTTCGGCGCACCTGCCGGAAAAGCCTCCATTCGCATGGACGGCCGAACAGACCGTCGACCACATGTTGCCTTGCGTAGAGCGAGGCGACTTTTACATCATCTGTCCGGACAACGAAGCCACCCGGGATATTGATGAAAAACGCATTCAGTGGAACGCCGAAGATCTCATAAAAAA
>JBPCXM010000025.1:0-5014 GCA_051008535.1 Pseudomonadales bacterium
ACAACGACGCACACGGGCAGATTAACTGGATGATCAGACCGGAACTACTTATAGGGTAGTAGGAAAGCTAAGAGGAGTATAGGACAAAACTGGGGCATGATACCTACCGCCGCCAAGAACTAAGATGTCAATGGCAGTGGTGAGATGTTCCCTTCATGGATAATCATGTGAATTATAATCGTTTAGGACAGTTTTGGGGTCCGACTAGGACGAGGAAATCCCCGCTCTATCAGTCGGTTAGCCAAACGCACTTGACCACACCATTGCGAGCCCCCGTTTTGTCCTTCACTCCTCTCTGGGATACGCATGACCCACTCCACTGTTTGGGAAAACATGGGAGGATGGTCGTGTGAACGGACTACGTATTTCTTCTGAATCTTCCAAATCATCACCGCAACCAAGTTATAGCAGCTATTTAGCGATAGACAACGTCGGTTTTTAGCAATGATGGGCAGAACCAATGGATAAACGCAGTAGATATCGTTTGGCTTCGACTATTGCAGTAACGATAGCAGTCGGGTTGGAATGTAATTTTATCTTTTACCTATAGCAACAAAATCTCGTTCTGTTTCACCGACATAAATCTGTCTTGGCCTGCCGATCGGTTGTCCTTCTTCAGTCATTTCTTTCCAATGGGCAATCCATCCAGGAAGTCGTCCGAGCGCAAACATAACGGTAAACATTTCCGCGGGAATTCCTAATGCCTTGTAGATAATACCCGAATAGAAATCGACATTGGGATATAGCCCGCGGCTTTTGAAATAGTCATCATTTAGCGCAACCTCCTCCATTTCCTTGGCAATATCCAAAACTGGATCAACAAGGCCCAAACTTTCGAGTACTCTATCCGCCGCTTTTTTGATTATTATTGCCCGTGGATCAAAATTTTTGTAAACACGATGACCAAAACCCATCAAACGAAAGGGGTCTTGTTTATCCTTCGCTTTAGCAATCCATTTATCGAGGCCACCACCGTCTGCTTGAACATTCTCCAGCATTTCGATTACCGCTTGGTTCGCACCACCGTGTAGTGGCCCCCAAAGTGCTGAAACACCCGCTGCGACGGAGGTGTATAGATTTGCCTGGGACGACCCGGCAATGCGGACAGTTGAAGTCGAACAATTTTGTTCGTGATCCGCGTGCAAAATTAGAAGTGTATTCAACGCATCAACTACTATTGGATTGGGTACGTATTCTTCTGACGGCGTCGAAAACATCATGTACAACAAATTCTCACAATAATTAAATTTGTTGAGCGGGTATTTCAAAGGATGACGTTTAGAATTCTTGTACGCCCACGCTGCGAGCGTGGGTGCTTTGGCAAACAAACGACGGATAGTTAATTCAATCGCTTCAGGTGATCGATTGGGATCTAAGGACTCAGGATAAAAAGTCGAAACCGCGCTGAATGCTGATGCCATAACGCCCATGGGATGTGCGCTAGCAGGGCATGAGTCAAAGAACTTTTTCATATCCTCATGTATTAGGGTATGATGTGTTATTCCTCGGCTAAAATCGTCGTATTGCTGCACAGTCGGCAACTCACCAAATATAAGAAGATAAGATACTTCAACAAAGTCCGACTCTTCAGCAAGCTGTTCGATCGGGTATCCGCGATAACGCAAGATGCCTTTTTCACCATCTAAAAAGGTGATCGCGCTTTTAGTGGCGCCGGTATTTTTATAACCAATGTCCAGAGTAATATATCCAGTCTGACCTCTAAGTTTAGATATATCAATTGCCTTTTCGTTCTCAGTACCGGTGATAACCGGGAGTTCATAACTTTCATCGCCAATGGTCAATGTTACTGTTTCATCCAATTGAATCACCTTTAAATTATGAACAGATCCACAATTACAACATCCAGGCTCAAAAATTCATATAGTGAGTATAGGCAGCATTAGCCACCCATTTTTGCCCAATTTACTATAAACAACATGATACCGGCAATCGCTTATCGCGATTGAGGCTGCCGCCAGTTACTATAAATACGCTAACTGCTCGCATCTTAAGCACAAATCACCCATTTCTCCGATGCCTCTCGCTTATGGTGAACCCTCAGCCCGCAAGATACCCTGTCCCTGGCGGATTGCTATTTTAAGCAGCCATATGAAGTTCAAATAATCCATGACAATAGGATTGCCACCGAAAATGACTAAGCTCGGCATCCTCTTCAGGTTCTGTCGCAATTCTTTTTGAAAGCGGTCTAACGGCGATCCTCAGGTGCAACTATCCTGTAGAAGCTAGGGCATAAAACTGTTCCCAAGCAGGCGCCGCACTCTTGGCCTGACCTTTCTTCAGCATACGCCAAAGCTCTATGCCAGCCAAGGTAGCGCGTGCTGACCAGAAGGACTTGAAGCCGAGCATGGGGCGAACTCGCCGTTTGATAAAACGGTGATCTTGCTCAATGATGTTATTCAGATACTTGCACTGACGAATCTTGATGCGCTTGTTCTCATCTCTATTGTACTGTTTAATAGCTGCTGTGTTGGCTCCACTTTTGTCGATGTTGATGAGGCTAGGCTTACCGTTTTGTCCGATCGCTTTAGTCAGAAATCGCCGTGCCGCCTTCTTGTCACGCGTAGCGGTCAGTAGAAAATCGACGGTAGTACCTTGCTTGTCAACGGCACGGTAGAGATACTTCCACTCGCCTTTAACCTTTACATAGGTCTCGTCAAGCCGCCACCGAAGACCCGTCCGTCTCTTGTTTTTACGGAACACTTTTTCGATGCGAGGAGCGTAATGAACGACCCAGCGCTGGATGGTACTGTGATCCACTGTGTAGCCACGTTCCTGCATGAGTTCTCCCAAATCTCGATAACTGAGCGAATACGCCACATACCAGCGCATGCATTGTAATATGATATCTTGCTGATGATGGCGGCCTATAAAACTGATCATTGTCTGTCCAAGAACCGTGATTCTGAACACGAAAGTATAGAACGGCACTCCAAGTGCGCCAGTTTTGCGACAAAACCCCCTCTATTGCTCTCAGGCCACAGCGTTGTGGACGGCGTCCATAAGAAAAGATGGGCAAGCTGCCGGGTATTAACAATAAACGCCAGCAAATATCGTGAACGGCCCGAAAGATCTAATCCCACACAGCGGGCGTTCTCTCTTTCCATGGCAAGGCCAGTTCCAATTGGCCAGCCAACGAGTAAAGCGTCTCTTCGTCACCATATCGACCGGTCAACATCATCCCAAGGGGTAACCCGGCAGTGGATTGATGCAGTGGCAACGAGATGGCAGGTTGTCCAGTTGCATTGAATATGGGGGTAAAGGGTACGTAATCGATCAGTTCCATAAATGCTTCATAGGAATCTTCTCGAAACGTATCGATTTCACCCAGTCGCACCGGGGGTTTGGCGAGGGTGGGTGTCAGCCAGGCATCGTAACGTTCAAAAAACTGTCCTATGATTCTGGCGATGGCGTAGATTGCATCCCAGGCAGCGATATATGCAGATGCTGACGTGTCCTTGCCCCTTTCATACAGCATCCATGTCATGGGTTCCACATCGTCCTGTTTAACCGGTTTCCCCAGTAACCCGGCAAAACCATCCAGACCTGTGGCAGCGCCCACCGACCAGAGGGTTACAAATGCATCCAGAGTAACTGACGGAATCTCGGTAACGGTGTCCTCCGTTACGATATGCCCGAGACCTTCGAGCGTAGCTGCAGTCTTCTTGACCGCTTCAGAGAGTTCTGAATCGATGGCTGTACCGTCGTACTGTGACGAACACAGCGCGATTCTTAGTTGACCGGGATCTCGGGTTACTGCATCCAGAAACGAACCGGCGGGAGCGGGCGCAACGTATGGATCTCCCGGCATGGGGCCTGCCGTGGCATCCAGCATGGCGGCGCTGTCACGTACGGTACGACTGACCACGTGATCATTCACGAGACCGCCTAACAGTTCACCTGACATGGGACCATCGGTGATACGAGCGCGTGTGGGTTTCATCCCAACAAGTCCACAACAGGCGGCCGGGATGCGAATGGATCCGCCGCCATCGTTGGCGTGAGCCAGTGGAACGATGCCTGCTGCAACGGCCGCAGCCGAACCGCCGCTGGATCCGCCTGTAGAGTGTTCCGGATTCCAGGGATTGTGGCACTTCCCGTATACGGCAGGCTCTGTGGTGGGAACCAGGCCGAACTCCGGTGCGTTGGTTTTTCCGAGGATACATACACCGCTCTGCTTATATCGGCGTACCAGTTCACTGTCCACGGGAGCCGTGAATCCCTGCAGGAACTTTGAGCCCATGAGAAAAGGCAGTCCTTCGCACATGGCACCGATATCCTTGAGCAGGAACGGTACCCCAGCGAAGGGGCCGGAAGGCGCATTCTGCTCTATATTCGCCGCTGTATTTCGACCCATCTCATACGCCTTGTGGACCACGGCATTCAGCACAGGGTTGTGTGTTTCGATTCGGGCAATGGCCTCCTCAGTCAATTCCGACGGCTTGACTTCGCCATTTCGAATTAGTTCAGCTAAACCCAGGCCATCATATTTCGTGTATTCAGGGAATG
This sequence comes from Pseudomonadales bacterium, assembly GCA_051008535.1. Lineage (GTDB taxonomy): Bacteria > Pseudomonadota > Gammaproteobacteria > Pseudomonadales > JAUIET01 > JBBKXJ01. The sequence continues at coordinate 4,528 of JBPCXM010000025.1, forward strand.
ACATGGACGGTCTCCTTTCATGGACTCTGCAATTTGGATCTGTTGTACCGTAACCTATTCGATACGGCTATTGTACCCCCGTGCAAAACAACGGGATTCTTGGAGGCGACCGGACTGTCGATGCACCTCCCCTTCAACGCTTTTTCGAGGGTACTGTCAACTCAAGCCGGACTGTACAAATGTCGACCGATAATTTAATCGTAACCCCTTGATTGTTAGTCGCAGGAAAGGCTCTCAGGAGTTGAAAATGGGGTGAATTCCGCTTTAGTTGACAGTACCGTTGAACGGCTTCATCACGACAGCGGCGAACGGTTCAAAGGTTCTGGCCGCCACGGACAACCCAAAGCTCGCGACAGAGCCAGAAGAATCCCCGCTTGCAGGGTTGCCATTGCCCGTCCGGTGTCAGTCCGCCACCGGGCACGATGCAGTGCAGATGGGGATGATGGGTCATGGCGGAGCCCCAGGTATGCAACACGGCGGTGAAGCC
>JBPCXM010000026.1:0-5133 GCA_051008535.1 Pseudomonadales bacterium
GTTGAGTATTGTTGCTCTCGACGGACGAGGCACCAGCGCCTGCCCTTTGCGTTATCGCGGCGGCGAGATCGGCTAGGGTCTCAAGCGCGAAGATATCGCGCGGTGTCAGTTCCAGGCCTTCGCGCCGGCCACGGGACACGACTTGCAATCCCAGAATCGAATCACCACCCAGGGCGAAGAAGTTGTCACTCCCCTGCACATTGTTAACAAGCAACACATCGCGCCAAATATCGTGCAGCGTCTGCTCGACAGGACTATGGCCTTCTTCCACAACACTGGATTGTGCGCTTTGCGACTCTGTGGGCAATGGCAAGGCCTTGTAGTCTAGTTTACCTACTGCGGTTCTGGGGAGTTCGGTAAGTGGCAGCAGTACGGTCGGCGGCATATACTCGGGTAATTGCTGAGCCAAAAATGCACGCAACTCCTGTTCGGACGCAGCACCACTCCAATAGGCAATCAGTGATTTGTGCGCGCTATCGGCAGACTCCAAGCTCTCTCTAAGTCGCCGCGCCAGCAACACCCGCTTTGCTGGCGATAGCGCGGCAACCCGGACATTCAAGCTTGGCGCGTTAATCGTCATTTCATTGCCTTAACAACGACCATGGAATCTGCCCACCACGCGTCTTCGGTATCGGCGGGTATTGTTAGTGGCATCACTTGCGTTGTGATTGAACTAAAGTAGCGATTGAGTAGTCGCTGATGGCGGCGACTCAAGGAATCAATTTCGGTCGACAAGTAGGTAAACGCGCCACCCGATTTAAGGTACGTCGCAAGCTCCGGTATCGCATGCTCGGCAAAGGTCACACTGCGCAGCACGTAGTCGACAAACTCCGTTTCATTGAGCGGATAAGCATGAAAGAAAATGCCGTCATATAAATCGAGCTGATCTGTTTGGTCTTGCCAACGGCCATGCAGTAAGCGGATATCGCGCCCCGCATAGTTTTTGCTCCACGGCTCGAAGTGTTGCGCCACAATAAAGTCGCTGGATTCCACAATGGTGTGTGATTTTATCCGCAAGTCTTGCAACATGGTCGCCGACACGCCACGACCGAAACCAATCTCCAGAATGTCGCCGCCATTTTCCGCGGCGTGCTGTGCCATGGCCTGCATTAGCGGCGTTTGCCAGTCTTCCATGATCTCTTGTTGGGTTAGTTCGGCATGGGCTATATCCGGATAGGATTCCCGCAGGCGCGATTCATGTCCCGGCACGAAACGCGCAGCAATGTCGTTTAGATGCAGCAGGTCGTCGCGCACCTCATCCAGCGCCTGATGCATTAGCCATTCGCGCTGCGAATCACGCGGCGGGCGGATAAAGCTCTCATCGCAACTTAGTTCGAAATTAAAATATTCATGTCTGCGGGTGCGTACCTTTTGCCGGGCGTCATCTTGCGACACTATTCGTTGCGGCTTAGCCACACTATTATGAAGCAATTGCGTCAGCGTCGACTGCTCGTCCATTTGTTCCAATTCAGCGACTATCGTGCTTGCCTCTGTCGCCGATAATTCACTCAAGGTTTTTTGCAGCGCGCTAAGGTCGTTGTAGTCTGTCAACTGCTGTATATTTCCGATCTGTGTAGTCGGGCTAGCAACCAGTTGTACCGCAGCATCCGTCACCTTGGGATGAGCACCCAGTTTCCGCTCTATCTCATCCAGCTCAACACGAAACCCACGTATTTTAACCTGCCGATCGTTGCGTCCTAGAAACTGCAACTCGCCCGATTCGTTAAAACGCACCAAATCGCCGGTTCGGTACATCCGCGCATCAGGATGGAATGGATCGGCGAGAAAGTGTTTGGCTTCTGCACTGATCGCGGGGTCGAGGTAGCCAGCGGTCACGCCTGGCCCGCTAATGTAAAGCTCGCCGGCAAAGCCCGATGGTAAGCGCCGCTGCCGCGGATCCAAGATATAAATACGTGTGCCGGGGATAGGCCGACCGATCGGCACGTCGGCCGTTGCGTCCATCGGAGAATCTGCATGCCCTAACGCATGCACCGTGCTCCATACGGTCGCCTCCGACGGGCCGTATTCGTTGTAAAGCCGCACCTGGGGCAGCTTTTCGTTATGCACGCCATGCAAGCTAAGAGGGAAACTCTCACCTGCTACAATAACGGTTTGTAGCGAACCAAGCAGAGCGGTGTCGGCTAGATCCAAAACGGCGCGATACAGCGTTGGCAAACATAGCGTATGAGACACCCGATGCTCTCCTATCAAACTTGCAATCATCTCGGGATCACGCCGCATAGCGGCATCGCCCAGCACAAGCGTGCCACCACCGGTCAGCGTCCAGAAGATACCAGCCACGGAACTGTCGAAAGACGGCGATGACAGTAGCAGAAAACATGTAGGTGAATGACCGTAGTATGCCCTCCGCGCCGCCGTGGAATACGCTAGGTTTTGCTGTGTTACCTTGACCCCCTTAGGTTGACCAGACGATCCAGACGTGAAAATAACATATGCCGTAGCGGCTGCTTCTGGTTGCGCTGGTACAGTAGCGTACTCGTCGCTATCGAATAGACCATCTTCGACATATACCCGCAGCATATTTTCCGGCACACCAACACTTCCCTGTAAATCGCGGCTGGTGATAATGGCGCGCGCGTTGCTAGCACTGAGCACTCGGGTATTACGCTGAGCTGAATAGTCGGGGTCCAGGGCGACATACGCAGCACCAAGTTGCAGCACGCCGAATATGCTTGCGATCAGTGAGCCTCCAACCGGCAGCAGTAGGGCGACTTGATCTCCCGCATTCACTCCACAGGCAACCAAGCGTCGACTAACGGAAGCACTTTGGCGCGTGAGGGCAGCGTAACTTAGCGCGCCATCCGAGCTGACAACGGCGAGCGCGTCGGGTGCGTGCGCAGCGCACTCGGCAAGCATTATATGCACCATACGCGGTTCTTCGGAGAGAGTTGCGCCCGTGCCCCATGCGTCGAGTTGTCGTAATTGTGGCACCGACAAGCTATGCAAATCACTACAGCGCGTGCTCTCGTCTGCCGTGGCCATCGCAGCGAGCAAATTCTCTAGCGACAGTAGCACATTTTGAAGGATATGTTCGCTATATAGCGCGCTGTCATACACTAACTTGAGGTCAAAGCGTTCATCGGACGAAAATAGCAAAGCCAAGGGATAGTGACTATGTTCTTTGTAACGCACGTTCTCTACCGACCAACTATCGGTCGCCCACTGCGTGCCACCCTGAAAGCCGTGTGAAACCACAATGCTGTCGAACAAGGGAGTGTCGGCACGTACTGCCGCAATACGCTGAATATCAGCAAGCGACGTGTGCTCAAAGGGTTGCGCTTCCAGGTTTCGTTGTTGCAGGTCACGCAGCCAGTCGGTCAATAAATCGTCAGCACCGATGTTCGTCACAACGGGCAAGGTATTGATAAACATTCCAATAGCCGACTCCACTCCTTTAAGCGCAGGCGGCCGACCGGCAACGGTCAAACCGAATACCACCTGATCGGCGCCACTCAGGCGGCCGAGTAACAGCGCCCACGCCGCTTGCACCAGCGTAGAAAATGTCAAGCGCTGCTGGCGCACAAACGTGGTGAGGCGCGCCGCCGTTTGCGCATCCAGATTCCGCTGAGTGCTTTTGTGCCCGTTTGCGCTCGCCTGTGGCAGCGAAAGATTGTTCCAGCGAACGTCGGCTGGTTGTGCCGAATCGCTCAACCGTTCACGCCAAAACGCCTCAGCCTGTGCGGCATCCTGTTGCTGTAACCAAGCAACGAAGTCAAGAAACGCAAATGGTGGAGGGGCGTCGCCTGGCTTGCCAACGCTCGCTGGCCTTGTTGCATGCTCAGTGTAAAACTCGGTCAGCTCACGCATCAGCAATAAGGTCGACCAGCCATCCAACAGGATATGGTGGAATGTCCACAGAAATTGAAACCGCTCAGCGCCCGTCTGCACCAGAGAGAGACGCAGCAACGGGCCACGGGCAAGATCAAAGTTGCGCTCGCTATCGCGTTTTTGCAGTTCGGCGAAATGCGTAATCTGCTCGGAGGACGACTCAGCTTGCCAGTCTTCGAAGGTCCACGGTAAACTGACCTCGCTGCGCACCACTTGTACCGGATGGTCTAATTTATCCCAAACAATCACACTGCGCAGAACAGCGTGGCGCGTGAGTAATTGCTGCCATGCCTCGCAGAAGGCGTCTTTATCTAACAGTCCAACTATAGTGCACGAAATTTGAACCAGGTAGGTGCTCTTATCCTCCGCGCGCAGGCAATGCGACAGAATGCCTTTTTGTACGGGTGTCAGCGGGTAGACATCATCGACATTCTTCATACTGCGGTGGTGACGAATCTTTGCTCAATGATAAGCCAATGTTGCGCACAGCTAGGTGGCATCGGTAGGCGGCTCGCTATCTAACTCGCCAAGAATGGCGGAGAGCTGCTGCATATCTTGCTGATTTATTGCAGGCAATGGGAACTTGCTAGCGGTCGATTCTACTGTCTCGCTCACACCATTAACACTACATTTAACTAGCTCTGCAATCGTTGGGTGCTCGAACAGCTGCCGTGGCTGAATCTGCAAACCGGTGGCCTGTGCCGCCGCCACGATCTGAATGGCCAACACTGAATCACCACCCAGCTCAAAGAAGTTATCATTGATACCAACCCGCGGCAGATTAAACAACTGTGCCCAAATGCCAGACAACGCGATTTCATTCGCATTACCCGGCGCCTTATACCTGAGCTGTAATCTTTCCGGATCGGGCAGGGCAGCGTAGTCAGTCTTGCCACTGGAATTGACCGGCAAGGTTTCCAACGCAACGTAGTGCGTGGGTAACATAAACAATGGCAAGCTCTGCGCAAGGTAAGCTCGCAACTCTTCGCGCGTTACTTCAGTGTCCGCCGCGTAGTAGGCGGTTATGCGATCACCAGCCGCCGGTGCAGCCGGCGTATAGCCTACTTCTTGCAATATAGTTTCGACCTCCCCCACATTGATATTATCGTTGAGTTCTTCAACCGCTTCATCGCGCGTTTTATGGCCGAGGCGAACGTCCCAGCCGTAAGGCAGGGAGTAATTGTGAAAGCCACGCTCACGTTGGTGTACGTAGATGCCAACGTCGTTAATTAGGCAGTTTGTGCTACGCCCGGTGTCTTGTGGCCGAATCCATGGTGCATGCTT